>JASJGV010000001.1:0-6190 GCA_033791325.1 Desulfobacterales bacterium
AGGCGGGGTCGAGTTTCAACCCGCAAAAATACTAACGTATTTTGAGGAGTTGAAACGAGAGCCCAACACAGGATTTGGGCCAATAGACATTTTTGAGATAGCTTCTACCCGTCCAGTTCTTCCTTATACTTTTCCAGTTCAGACTCCATCCATTTTCCCACGGCTTCAGGGCCATGAATCAGGTGACTGAGATCCGGTGTACCCTTGGGTGTCAATCGATACATCCAGCCCTTGCCATAGCAATCGGTGTTAATTATACCGGGATCTGTTTCCAGGTCTTCGTTGACCGACTCTACTTCTCCTGCAAAAGGCGCTAACACTTTGCCCAGCCATTTTCCGGATTCAACTTTGGCAAACTTCTTACCGGGCTTGAGGGTCTTGCCATCATCGGGCAGTTGGACGTATACGATCTCACCTGCCAGCTTCTGAGAAAAGTCGTTCATCCCCATCACCACGACCTCGCCCTCAAGACGAATCCAGAAATGGTTTTCATCATAGTACAGATCATCCGGTAAGTTAAATCCCTTGATCTCCATGTTGGTCACCTCCAGCTGAGTTTCCCGTTAATATCGCATGATTTTGATTTTACACGTCAAGCCCTAATTTGCCAGGGTTCAGAATGGCATTCGGATCAAAAAACGCTTTCAGGCCGTTCATTACCTTCATAAAAACCGGATCATGCTCCAGGTTCATATAGCCGGCCTTGGACATCCCAACACCATGCTCGCCTGTCAGTGTGCCCCCTAATTCAATGGCCAGTTTGTATAATTCCGCCTCAACCTGTTTGACCTTTTTTACCTCTTCCGGGTTGGTTCCGTCATATACGAACTGCGGGTGGATGTTGCCATCCCCGGCGTGAGCCACCGTGGCGATCATGATGCCGCTGCGAGCGCTCATCGCCGTTATCGCCTCCAGCATATCCGCCACCTTACTGATGGGCACCACGATATCTTCTGCCAGTACATTGTAGTTCAAACGTGTGATGACACCGTAAATCGCCTTGCGAGCCGCCCACAACTTTTCAGCCTCTTCCAGCGTTGATGCCTTGGCAATCTTAATGGCACCATTGTTATCCAGGGCCTCGATGATAGCCTCCATCTGCCAATCCACATCATGCTGGGTGTAACCGTCGGTTTCCACCAGCAGCATGGCGGCCACTTCCGGCAAATCCAGGTCGGTTGCCTTGTTGACCGCCTGCAGACTCGGGCTGTCCATCAGCTCGAGCACGCTGGGAATAATTCCGGAACGCATGATGGCACCGACAGCCTTACCTGCCTGGGGCAGGGATTCAAATGTGGCTGTACACGTCACAGAGGCCTTGGGTAGCGGGTCAATTTTCAAAGAAATTTCGGTTACCACGCCCAAGGTACCTTCCGAACCTACAAATAGCCGGGTTAAATCATATCCGGAAACACATTTCATGGTCTTGGCCCCGGTATGCAGAATGGATCCATCGGCCAGCACTACCTCGAGATCCAGCACATAATCCCGGGTTGTCCCGTACTTGGCGCCCTTGACCCCTCCTGCGTTGGTGGCGACATTGCCACCGATGGTGGCTACCTTGCCAGACGCAGGATTGGGGGGAAGGAAAAAACCGGTGTCAGCCAACGTGTGATTCAAATCATCAAATACCACACCGGGCTGTACCATCACCTGCCGATCTTCGACGCTGATGGCCAGAATCTTGTTCATACGGCTCATGTCCATCACGATACCACCCTGCTTCGGGACGGCCGAGCCAGTCAGCGAGGTACCGGCCCCGCGGGGGGTCACCGGAATTTTATGGGTGTTGGCAAGTTTCAGAACTGCCGCAACCTGCTCTGTGGTCTGAACCCATAGGGCGACTTCCGGCCGATGGCTGAGCCCCGATGAGTCATAACTGAAACTGACCAGGTCGATCAGGGCATCGGTAACGTTATCTTCACCAACAATAGCGACCAACGATTCTATAATTTTTATATCCATTTGCTTTCCCTAAACATCTCAGGTTGAACCATGGTAGTGAGTGCATTCCCCGTGGCAAAATGACTGTCTTTAACCCTGAATACAAACCCAAAGCACGCGCCCATGTCTTGTGGAGAATTCCATTTAATGGGCGCTGTGAAATTCTTCAATCCAACGCGTTACGCTTTAATGTCCCTCACAATTTCGGTATATTCATCTTCGGTGAGAACACGTTTCATGTCATGAGACTTTTGCTTCACAGCCTGCAGTACGGACATGGCCTCATCACGATCAAGTTCCACACCCAGTTTTTTGTTCCACACCTCGATATTATCAAGACCACTCTTTTTGCCCATCAGAATTTTGGGTGCCTCATGACCCACGAAGTCAGGATTCACAGGATATACGATGGTGGGTTCTGATTCAAAACAATTCTTATACCAGCCGGTTACGATCCCGGATTCAATGTTATAAGCGTTTTTTCCGATAAAGGGCCTGTTGGGAGGTACTTCAAACCCGGAGAGTTCCTGGACAAGGGCGGACAGTTCATTGAGTTTGCTGAAATCGATACCCACGTCGATGCCGTACATGGTCAGCAGGGCCAGAACGGTTTCTTCCATGGGTGTATTGCCAGCCCGTTCGCCTATGCCCAGAACCGTGGTGTGAATCACCTCTGCTCCGGCAAGAACGGCGTTGACGGTATTGGCGACACCCATACCAAAATCGGGGTGAAAATGAACTTCAATGGGTTTTGATATACGTGCTTTCACTTTTTTTGCAAAATAAGTTGCTGCCTGGGGGGAAAGTACACCGAACGTGTCCACCAGAGTAAATGCGTCCATATGCCCTTCAACCGAAACACGATCCACAAGGTCCAGCAACCAGTCCATATCGGACCGGGTAGCATCGATGGTGAAAAAAACTGTTTTAAGCCCTGCTTTCTTAGCAGCAGAGGTGGCTTTAATAGAAAGTTCGATGGCTTTTTCCAGGGGCCACTTATACCCTTTTTCTATAAGGTGCTTGCTGGATGGAATTTCAATGACAATCCCGTCCACACCACAATCGGCTGCCAGTTCGACATCCGGCACCATACAGCGTGCAAAACAGAAAATTTCCGAACTCAGATTCCTTTTCACAATCTCTCGCAGGGCTGCCTCATCATTGGGGGAGACTGCCGGCATTCCAGCCTCTATCCGATGGATACCCACCTCGGCCAGTTTTTCTGCAATGCGTATCTTGTCATCTTTTGTAAATATCACGCCTGCCTGCTGCTCTCCATCACGCAGGGTAATATCATGTATTTTCACCTGAGGCGGCGGGCTGAAATCCTTGGTGACTTCTTCCAGGTAATTCCAGTGACTGACGTACCAGTTCTCTGTTTTCCAGGGATGTGCCGGATCAATTTTCATTTTCATTTCTATGTCCTCCAATTCTGTTTTGCTTCAATTTGTGTTTTCAACAGGATGTGATCCTAAAATAATAGAACGTACCGATTTAACCGGAATTTTAATGAAGTTTTTAGCTTAAATCTATTTAACTCTATAGGCAAAATTATTCTTCTCTGTCAATATTTTTATTCAAATGAAATTTTTTTTATTGTCAGCGGAATTTCTATGATCCAGGAAAGCCCAAGGGATGAAACTTGGCAAGAGAAATGAATATTGGAAAACCTGGCGCCCTGGTAAACGGGATCTTCGACACCTTACAAAGTATGATATATTGACTTCAGACCATAAAGAATGTTCTAAAAAGAAGGCGGCGTCAAAATCCAGATGACTTCGATTGAGTCACCCTCGAGGGCACGCCAGGAATGCGCCACATGGGCCGGATAGTAGATGGTGTCACCCGCTGACAGGCGATAAACATCCTTGCCAACACAAAGCTCTAGGGTCCCCTTCACCACAAAGCAGAGTTTTTCACCGGGGGAATCGAGCATCGGTTCGTTACCGGAATCTTCTCCCGCTTTGACACGCAAGTACATAACCTCCAGTTGACGGTTCATATCCGGTGTCAGTAAATCGTAAACCACATTCGATCCGGGCAATGCCAATCGCTTTCGTTTGTCAGCACGAACAACAGAGACATCGTTTCTATAAGTCATTTTTTTAACGGGATGGCTTGATAAGCCGTTCTGATAGCCCCAGTTAGATTCGGTATCATTTCCGTTAGGAAAGAGATTGACAACACTGTAGCCAAACTCGGCGGCAATCTTTTTCAGTGAAGTGATGGAAGGCTCCGTGTTACCACGTTCAATCTGGCTGAGAAAGCTTTTAGAAAGTCCTGTCTTTGCAGAAAACTTTTCCAGTGTTAACTGACGCTTCTGTCTTTCAGCACGAATTCTTTTTCCCAAATCAATCAGCGTCGTAGGCATAAAAACTATCTCCTCATTAAAAATCGAAAAATACTCATTGTTGAAGTTTCAAAATGAAACACTCACCGGTTCATTGCTCTATACGTTCTTAAACGTCTATCTTTTTAAGTAATGATCCGTCTGTGAAAGACAAGTCTTCTTTATATTCCGAATGGATTGTATCTTAATATTTTATTCTGTATTTCCCGTCAAGATATTTTTCACTTTCATGAAACAATCTATTGCATATTCCCAAACAAACCGGCAGCCATGGGTCCCATTTTCAGATGGATTGCTTCAAAATATTTTTTTTCGGCCAGGAAATTTGTAATGGGACCCCTATGGGCATACGAATATCCACGACCACCGTGATATCTGAACTCATTTTTCGTAGGTCGATTGAAACGGGTTTTGGAGTGTAGATCTACCCGTATCAAGCAGATATAAAATCAGAAAGAACACCCCTGGCGGCCCTTTGGATCCCAAATCATTTTTTGCCAGAGTAAATTTTTTTTATTGACAGAACACTTTCACGTTGTTAATCGATTAATAATCGAATCAGACAGTATCTACTGAATTATCCATCCAGAGTTGGGCATTGACAAGAAAGGGACATCTAGTAATGAACAGCAAATATCAGAGTTTTGGGCTTGAAGACAAAGTTGCCATCGTTACTGGCGCTACCCAGGGAATCGGCCGCACACTGGCCATGGCATTAGCTGAAGCCGGTGCCCACATCGCCCTGGTCAGCCGGACACAGTCGGCCCTTGAAGAGGTGGCATTGGAAATCGATGCATTGGGTCGACAAGCACTGGTTTTGCCCACGGATATCGCAGATGTTTCACAAATTCGCAGCATGGTCGACAAGGTTCAGACGCATTTTGGGAAAATCGACATTTTAATCAACAATGCGGCCTGGACGGTTACGGCCGATGCCCTGGATGTTTCCGAAGAGGAATGGGACCGAACCCTGGACAGCAGCCTAAAGTCCGTTTTTTTTCTGTGTCAGGCGGTTGCACCCATGATGATTGAACAGGAGAATGGACACATCGTAAACATGGGGTCAACGCTTGGTGAGGTCACATTTAAGACACGCAGTGTGTATGCGGCAGCCAAGGCCGGGGTCCATCACCTCACCCGTGCCCTTGCCAACGAATGGTCTGCCAAGGGTGTCCATGTCAATGCCATCGGTCCCTGTGTTACCGAAACGCCCACTCGGCGCGAAATTTTTCAGCGACCCGGCTACAAGGAATGGGCGCTTGGGCAAATGCTCCCCATCGGGCGCTGGGCGCAACCGGAGGACTTTATAGGCGCCACACTTTTCTTATGCAGTTCGCTTTCAGACATGGTCGTCGGTCATGTTTTGATGGTAGACGGCGGCTGGGTCATTCACTAGCCGGAAAGCAATGACAATCATCAAATGGCCGTACACCCGTCGCGCCCCGCTTTAGAAAAGAACAGGGCGATGGGAACGAGCCTTTTCAGCACATAATTTTACCAATAACTTTATTAATCATTACTTATTTAAGGAGGCCATCATGGGATACGAATTAGATACCTATTTTATCGAGAAAGCACACAAAACAAGTCCACGCCGCCTGTACAGTCATACCGGAGTAGACTGGCAGTACCGGGTTGATTTTGAGCGTATGCGCCAGGAGCGGCTGCAAAAAACCCGTGATCAGATCGAAGCCTTTGACCTGGGAGCGCTGGTACTGTACGCCGGAGCCAATATTCGCTATGTCACCGGCTCTTACCAGGGCAACTGGAAGTACAATATCAACATCCGTTACGTGGTTCTGCCCCGGGGCGGTGAGCCGGTACTGTTTGAGACCGCCGGTTCGGATATGCACTGTGCCCGTATCGATCTGCCCTGGATGGAAGATCGCATCCGAC
>JASJGV010000002.1:0-2677 GCA_033791325.1 Desulfobacterales bacterium
CCCTTTATCTACGGCGCTTTTACAACCATAATGGACATGCAGACGTCGGTGTTTTCATATGGAGCACCTGAAATGAGTTTAATGGTCGGGGCCATGGCTCAAATGGCACAGCATTACGAATTGCCTTTTTTCGGCACTGCCGGCTGTACCGATGCCAAATTCTGTGATCCCCAGGCAGCCGCCGAAGCGACCTTTCAATGCCTCAGTGCTGCGGCCATCGGATCCGGCCTGGTGCATGATTGCAGCAGCTGGATGGACCACGGATCATTAGTCTCTCCGGCATTTATGGTGCTTGCAAACGAAATCCTTAATAATGTGAATCAGTTCATGAACGGTTTGCCGGTAACCGATGAAACCCTGGCTGTTGATCTGATCGATCGTGTTGGGCCGGGTGGGCACTATCTGCAGGAGGAACACACCATGAAACATTTCCGCAAGGTACGGTATTCAAAACTTTTTGAACGTATGGTTTATGACCAGTGGAGAGAGGCAGGCGCAAAACGCTTTGAAGAACGGCTGCGCGAACTCACCAAAGAAGCCATGGATCACAAACCGGCACCATTAGCTGCCGACGTCATCAAAGAACTGGATCGCATGCAAGTGCAATGGGAGTAGATATATTCGTGGCCAGACCGGGCTTTAAAAAGAATGTGGTTTTTCCAATCTTTCATCACGGCTCTCCTTGCCCCTTGTGGCCTTCCTTGTCAGAGGACCGTTTTATATTATCACGCACGAAACGGCAGAACCGGTGGATTAACTATCATTTAGAAATATCAGATTTCTTGAAAATTGAAACCTGACATTTAATACGGGAAATCGGAATTTATCATAAAACATAAAACAAAAGTCAAGAGCAGATCTGACCCCTTTTCACACAAAAAAATACGATTATAAAAAAGTGCAGACATAAAAATTCGGCCGGATCAAGTTGGAGATTAACATCGAAGGAGGATTTTGATCAATGGATCCTAATGTGAAGCGATTCAACTCAACCCCGCTGGAGTATCTAAACGAAGAACAAATGCGCGACATCCATTCTGCCGCCCTCGATATCCTGGAAGATTGCGGAACGATAATCCATCACGAGAAATCACTGGATCTTTTGCATAAGGCAGGAGCCTACGTGCAGGACGAAAAGAGGGTGTTTGTCCCAAGCGGTTTAGTTGAGAAGGCCATACGGTCCGCACCGTCAAGGGTAACGATTTATGATAGAAACGGTAGACCCTCTATGTTTCTGGAAGGACGAAACGTGTATTACGGCACAGGTTCCGACTGTCCCAACCTGCTGGACAGTTTTACCGGGGAGCGCAGAGAATTTCTGTCCGGGGATGTTGAAAATGCCGTCAGATTGGTGGATGCGTTGCCGAATATTGACTTTACCATGTCTAATGGTCTGGCACCTGATTTTGCAAGTGAACTTCAGTACCAGTACAAATATGCCATTATGATCCGTAATACAATCAAACCCCAGGTAATAACAGCAGCTGATAAGACATCGCTAAATGATATCATAGATATTGCAGCGACAGTAATAGGTGGGCGTGAAGAACTCAGTCGCAAGCCCATTTTCGTTCTGTATGACGAACCGACCTCACCCCTGGTGCATATTAATGAAGCCCTGGAAAAGCTTATGTTCATGTCAGAAAACAATCTGCCCACCAATTACTCTCCGGGAATCATGGCAGGCGGAACAAGTCCGGTGACCATGGCCGGTGCCATTGCCCAGGCAAACGCCGAAATTTTAGCAGGGCTCGTCATCCATCAGCTTAAGAATTCCGGTGCACCCTTTATTTTCGGTGCCGGAATGTCTCCCATGGACATGCAAAGTATGCAGCCCACTTATTCATCCCCTGAAGCGATGATCACTCAGGCCGGTCTCTGTCAAATCGGTCGCTGCCTGTACAATCTTCCGACCTGGGGATTTGGGGGGTGCAGTGCTTCCAAATTGGCGGATGAACAGGCGGTTAATGAGGCAGCCACCTACATCATGATGTCCGGCTGGATGGGGACCAATCTCGTGCATGATGTCGGTTACCTGGAATTCGGCCTCACCTATTCGTTCGATTTGCTGGTGCTGTGTGACGAGTTCATCGGCCAGGTAAGACGCATGATGGAAGGGATACGGGTGGATAAGGAAAATCTGGCCGTCGACAGTATAAAACGAGTGGGTCCGGGGGGGCATTTTCTCAGCGATGATCACACGCTTGATCATTTCCGTGAAAACTGGCAGCCTGATTTAACCGACCGAAAGACATACGAAGACTGGAAGGACCAGGGAGCAAAAAGTATGGGGCAGCTGGCCAAAGAAAAAATTAGGAAAATCATTGAAACCCATCAACCTGAACCCTTGCCGCCTGAGGTTGACGCCAAAATTGATAAAATACTGGAAATAGCAGCAGGAAAAAAATAGGTATCGGTATTTGCTGTTCGGAGGAGTTAAGATGAAAGACGAAAAACCTTTTTTTATGCGAGATCCATGGAGATATAAATTTGAAGCTCAACGGCAGGAGCGGGAAGATGGCGATCTTGGCTTTGACACCCGGGCATTGCATGCCGGTTATCATCCCCTGCAGGATTTGGAACCGTTCAGGTCCTTTGTGCCGCCCATTACCCAATCCATGACCTTTCCCTATAAGAATTTCGATAAAATTCCATGCCCGGTCTACGGCCGCACCCG
>JASJGV010000003.1:0-3846 GCA_033791325.1 Desulfobacterales bacterium
TTTCTCAATGCGGTATGCAAGCAGCGCTTCTTTCAGCTTTCGTTTGTAACTTCTTCCTGATGCTGGTAAAAACGGCTTCACAACTTGCTGGGTAATGGTGCTGCCCCCCTGAACAATGGTTCCCGCCTCGAGATTTTTAAAAAACGCCCGGACAATACTGACAAAATCAATCCCCTTGTGTTTAAAATATCTGGCATCTTCAGCTGCAATAAAAGCTTCCTTCAGCGTCCGGGGCATTTCGGACAGGGGAATAACGATTCTTCTTTCCGTATAAAATTCACCGATCTTACGGTTGTCATCTGAAAAAACTTCTGTAATCGTCGGAGGGTGGTATTCTGACAGAGAGGTGATTTTGGGCAGATCTTTGCCCATGTACAGGTAAAGACCGCCGATAGCCATAGCCACGGCCACCATGGACCCAACCAGTACCACCAGCGCCCATCGAAAAAGCCTTGCAACAAACGGTTTCTTCTTTTTTGGGTGGTTGTTGTTTGGCGGTGATAAATGCTCTTCTGTGTCCGTCGTCATCTTGCTCCCATTTAATCTGGCAATATAGTGTGATAAAAACATAGTATTTACAATAGGTACTCTTATTAGACAACATAAAAAACAATTTGACTTTATTTTTCGGTGTCGTTATTCAGGCAGCATGATTAAACTCGATTTTAAAAAAACCAATGGTCTAATACCTGCCATCGTCCAGGATGCCGATACCGGAGACGTCCTCATGATGGCCTACATGAACCCGGAAGCATGGGAGGCAACACAATCCACACGCAAAGCCACTTTCTGGAGTCGTAGTCGACAGGAGCTCTGGGTGAAGGGCTTGACTTCTGGAAATGTTCAACATGTAAAAGAAATCTATATCGACTGTGATAATGATACAGTCCTTTTGAAAGTGAAACAGATGGGAGGCGCTGCGTGTCATACCGGTTATAAAAGCTGTTTTTTCAGACGGGTCGAAGGTGAATCTCTCCAGATCGTCGGCAAACCCGTATTCGACCCGAAGGAGGTCTACAAACGATGACATCACCATTGAAGCTTGGCATCCCCAAAGGGAGCCTTCAGAACGCAACCATTGCATTGTTCAAACGCTCAGGGTGGACAATCAATGTGAACGGCAGAAGCTATTTTCCCGAAATTGACGACGACAGCATTGAATGTGCCATCTGTCGGGCACAGGAGATGTCACGCTACGTAGAAGACGGAACCCTGGAAGCAGGTTTAACCGGCAAGGACTGGATTGCTGAATATACGTCCGATGTCCATGTGGTCACCGATCTTGTCTATTCAAAAGTCAGTTCCCGTCCAGCCAGATGGGTATTGGCTGTTCCTTTTGACTCGGGTATTCATTCCATTGAGGATTTGAATGGGAAAACAATCGCTACGGAATTGACAGGCTTTACCCAACGTTATTTCGCTGAAAAAGAAATTGATGTCCGCGTCGAATTTTCATGGGGTGCAACCGAGGCAAAGGTTGTATCCGGACTGGCGGATGCCGTTGTTGAAGTCACGGAAACAGGCAGCACCATCAAAGCCCATGGGTTAAGAATCATTCATGATCTGATGCAGACCAATACGCAGTTGATCGCCAATCATGACACCTGGAAAGACCCAGAAAAAAGGCAAAAAATTGAGCAGATCGCACTGCTGCTCAAAGGCGCTCTGCTCGGTGAAAAACTGGTGGGATTGAAAATGAATGTTTCCAAGGAGCGCCTGAAAAAGATCATTTCACTGCTGCCTAGCCTCAATGCACCTACCATCGCGCCCTTATACGAGACAAGCTGGTTCTCCTTGGAAACAGTTGTGGATATAGGCGTTGTAAGAAATTTGATCCCGGTACTTCTGAAGGCAGGTGCCGAAGGTATCATTGAATACCCTTTAAACAAGGTTGTCTAAATGGTATCAAAACGGGTAAAGAAAATAAGCTCTTTCATCGTCAGGGATGTCCTTGAAAAAGTATGTGAAATGGCTGGTCAGGGCAAAGACATCATCCATCTGGAGGTGGGAGAGCCCGATTTTGACACCCCAGCGTGTGTCAAAGCAGCCGCTTGCAAAGCGCTGGATGAGGGTTTTACACATTACACGCACAGTTTAGGACTTCTGGAACTGAGAGAAACTATCTGCAGCTATTACAAGGCAAGGAATGGACCGGCTGGAGAAGTACCTTTCAAGATACGCATAAACCAATGGGAAAATGTATGTTGATCAAATCTGCACAATTCATCACCAGTGCCGTCAAGCCATCACAGTACCCGGAGCCATCCTTCCCGGAAGTGGCTTTCGCAGGCCGTTCGAACGTTGGCAAATCGTCGTTGCTGAACATACTGGTCAACAGAAAAAACCTGGTTAAAACCAGCAAAACACCCGGCCGTACACAACTGATCAATTTTTTCCTGGCGAACCAGTCGCTTTCTCTGGTGGACCTGCCGGGTTATGGGTATGCCAGGGTTCCGGCAGCGGTCAAACGCACCTGGGGGCCCATGATCGAAACCTACCTTTCCGAACGGGAATCGTTGACCAGTGTGGTTTTGATAATGGATATCAGACGACTACCCAAAGAACATGAATTCAACTTCATTGACTGGCTCACTGAACAGCACCTGCCCTGCATTCCCATTCTTACCAAGACGGACAAACTTTCCAAGACTCGTCAGATGCAACAGCGGTTTTCCATTTCGAAACTGCTGGGCATGGCTCCTGATCAGCTCATACTTTTTTCTGCCAAAAACAGATCCGGTTTAATGGAGGTCTGGCAAGCCATTGAACACCATTTAAAGGGTGGAGACTCACGACCATGACCCAAACAAAACCCATCGACTTCAAGTCAGGCTTTGTGGCCATTATCGGTGCGCCAAACGTCGGGAAGTCGACCTTGCTCAACAAAATGCTGGGGCAAAAACTGTCCATCACCTCAAAAAAACCCCAGACAACCCGAAACCGCATTCTTGGCATTTCTAACCAACCGTCAGCCCAGTTTATCTTTCTGGACACGCCAGGCGTGCACCAGTCAAAAAACCCTCTCAATTTGAGGATTGTGGAAGTGGCTTTGTCTACCCTTGGTGACTCCGATCTGGTCCTCATGCTCATCGATGCATCCAAGCCGGACGCCGTATCGGAGAACCTGTTGATTCAAGCGCTGAAAAACCAGACAAATCCGGTGATTCTGGCCATCAACAAAACAGACCTTGTCAAAAAGCCAGTACTTCTGGGACAAATCGATTCCTGGCACAAAACCTATCCTTTCCAGGCAATCATCCCTATTTCAGCCAAAACAAAAGATCAGGTGGACACCCTTTTTTCTGCCATGGCGGTTTCACTGCCAACGGGCCCGCCACTATTTCCTGAAGCCATGATGACCGACATGCCGGAACGCTTCATTGCAGCGGAAATGATCCGGGAAAAGGCATTCCGGATGACTGGACAGGAAATCCCCTACGCAGTTGCCGTTACGATCGATACATTCAAAGAAGTAAAAAATGGCCGATTGACCTCTATCGAGGCCAGCATCCACGTTGAACGAGATTCCCAAAAAGGGGTTATCATCGGCAAAAAAGGCTCCAAACTCAAACAGATCGGCGAGGCCGCCCGAAAAGAAATCGAACAGATGCTGGCAACCAAAGTCTATTTAAAGCTTTTTGTAAGGGTTCAGAAAAACTGGACCCGGGATAGCAAGGCGCTGCGCCGCTTTGGCTACTAATCCGAATTTCTCATGAAACGTTGCGAGTATCAACAATGCGACAATAACCACCAGGGTACTGGACATCAGTGATACGTCATCGCCGATCCTGCGGCTTATCCAGCCGGTTGTCCAGCCGAGAAGGATCATGGCTGCAGACTGGGTAT
>JASJGV010000004.1:0-3827 GCA_033791325.1 Desulfobacterales bacterium
GGGCAATCTTTAGCTTTTCTTTGGCAAAGTTCGAAGGACTTGTGCGAAAGCTGGCATCTCCCCGTGCGCTGTCAATATCAAAGGGTTCATCGTCTTCAAGATAGAATCCCGCGGTGCTGACTATAGCCAAACAGCTTTCTAACAGGGGTTTCTTAAACGGTGTCCAGGGGATATCATCATTGTTGGTAGATACTGGCAGGCTTGCCATCCAGTTAACGGGTTGGCCTATAGCATGACTGATTGAAGAACCCATTTTGGTATTAAGAATTTGACCAATCCCTCGCCATAATTTTATTTTTTTAAATATATCCATAACAGCTCCCCTACAAGACCCCTCATTGGTAAAAATAACGGTATTATTTTGTATTTAGACTAACTGCTATTTCAGAATGTCTGGCAACTCCATAATGTTTTTGATTTCAACATCGGGTTGCCCTGGAAGTCTTTCCTTGCTCTGACCAAACCGATTCACCCAAGCCACTTTAAATCCAAAAGCAGATGCACCCGAGGCATCCCACGCGTTGGAAGACTGAAATACGATTTCTTCAGACCTGACATTCAATCCATCAACGGCAATCTGGTACACACGGGGATCGGGCTTGAATATGCCCACATCCTCAACAGAAAAGTTCTTTCCGATCAAATTGTCAATACCCGAGTTTTTCACTGCAGCTTCAAGCATGTCGGGTGTTCCATTTGACAGGATGGCAAGCCTGTAACCACGGCTTTTCAGAATCGAAAGTGCCTCGGGTACTTCTGGATAACAATCCAGTTTCAGATATGCCTCCATGAGATCCCTATTCAAGTCAGAATTGTTGACGCCATGCATATCAAAGGCAAAATCCAGTGCATCCTGTGTGACCTTCCAAAAATCGGTATGATGCCCCATCAGGCTGCGAAGCCAGGTGTACTCTAACTGCTTAGTCCGCCACAAAGTAGACACCTGGTCAGCAAGATCACCCAGTCGATGCCGATGTTTTCCAACGGCTGAATGAACATCAAAGAGCGTTCCGTAAGCATCAAACACACACGCCTTTATTCCCTTGATGTTATTATTTTCAGGCATAAAGTCCTCCTTTCGATGTCATTAAATCAGCTCAATACGTCTTTTGCACACGCTTTGGCTTTTGCCATGTCTTCTTCGTTGGGGTGCCCGGTCATCTCTTTGACCATACCTGCCCACTGCTCATCATTTAAATTAAGCTTTTTCTGTACTGCTTCGTGCAAGGATTCGATCAAAGCTCCCTGGCAGTCAAAACAGCCCTTGTATTCAATGCCTTTTTCTTTGCATGCTGCTTTAATTGGTTCTGCAAATCCATCCATGTCCTGATCCGGATAGGCAGGGGCGAAATGGGTGATAAAACCAGCCAGTTTTTGACCAGAACTTGCCTGAAGAACGCCTAAACATTCTTTTACCGGTGCCGCCAGACTGCCGGAGTGTAAGGGCGAGCCAATAAAAATGACGTCGTATCCAGCCACATCACCCGGAGTGATATCTTCAAGTTTTTTCAAATCTGCTTCATTCGCCTGGGCTGCTTCCTCGCAGATGGCTTTGGCTATTTTTTCCGTGTTTCCACTCTGGCTGAAATAAGTCACTAATACTTTCATGATGTTACCTCCTATTCTTTAATTGTGATTTAGTCACTCTTTTGCAAGCGTTCTCTGATTTGCTGGCCTAATCGCTTGCGTTGCTCAATAGACTGTCCAGGATGCCTTTCATTGATGAACGTAGGACTTCATTGGAGGGAAGCTCAATGTGGCCAGAAATCCGCCAAACGCCTATGCCTATAGCATAAAGCATCATGCCGGCTTCCCGGCATCGTTCAAGGCTGGCTGCCGGATACAGACGCTGGAAATGAACAGCCTCGGATTGAAATAGATATTCTAAAACCTCCGATACTGCTGTAAATGTCTCCGAGTCCCGCGAAACAGCTCTATCAAGTTCAGACACGATTTCTAAGCGGTCACTAATCTCCTCTTTCCAACCCGTCATCATGTAATCGAGAAGATCATCAATATCCAAATCGGCCAGACGGCCAATACCCTCCAGCCAGGTATCAGCAAAACGCTTGTGCGCTGCCCTGGTCAGATCTTTCCGCCCACCAATATAATGATTGATCGTGGTGCGTGAGATCTTTGCTTCCTGGGCTACTCGCTCAAGTGACGTTTCCGCTAAGCCATATTTCATGATGCAGCGTTCAAATGCATCCAGTATTTGGGGGATTCGTTCTTCATCTAACCTTTTTCTGGACATGGTATCTCCTCGATTATAGTTTGACGTGTCTGTCAATCTATAAAACACAACATAAATAATTTGACGCCATTGTCAATCTATTTTTGATGTAAATCTTCTCTGGAGTACGGGAGGCAAACGCATAAGTGTGAATACTTGATCAATTTTGGAGATCGTGGAGGGTCAGCGGCCGGCCATATCGATATAGGCCAAAGCATCCACCCGTGCGGCAGGGAATTTCACTCTGCCATCATCGTCCACTTTCGCTCCGGCGTCGTACAGCATGCTGCGGACCTGGCGTGATCGATCTGCATGCCGACAGTTTCAAGAATGGTGAGAGAGGTTTCGTGAAGCTTCCGCATTTCCTGGTCACTCATTGTTGATTGGATTGAAGGTTTCATGGTATCAGCATTCCTGTTTGAACCGAAACAGCGAGCGCATTCTCCGTAGCTTGCGGCGAGGTTCGTCAATCCGTTTCGAGTCGCTTGGGGTGACGGTGACAACTCGTACGGCAATAAAAAGGAAATTGAGCATGAACACTGGAAAAAGTGGTCTGAAATACCAACTTTGGGGCTGGATTCTGTTTATTATTTGTGCAGTTATCTTTATCGCTTCCAGCATCCGCATGGGGGACATGCTGATGCTGACAGGCAGCCTGTTTTTTCTGGTGGCGTGCTTTTTCTTTCTGATACCCCTGCTGAAGGCGTTCAAGGCCTGGAAGTGATTACCAAAGTTTTTCTTCGCTTAGGAATATTGCACATGAAAATGTCAATGTGGTAAGAATTAGCTTCTATCAAGACGGTGCAGTATTATGCAGGAAATCTGTAAATTAGCATAGAAACAGATTATTTATCTTAACAAGTTAAACAGGTTCACCAATTTCTACACAATATTCGACTCAGCCGCATTTGGTGTAACCACAGAAATGACACTTCATGCAGCCTTCTTCGAAAGAAATGGTCTGTCCGCAATCGGGACAGGCTTCCCCCTTTAATGTGTTAGCGTATCCGTTGGCCTTGCGGTAACCGTCTTTCAGATACCGTTTTTCCAGCACTCTGGCGATGGCATCCGGTATTGAGAGCACCAGCCCCCCTTCCTGAAAAACGGGGTGCTCACCACCGATGCCAATGAGCTGGTCAATAATTTCTTGCACAGCCACACCTGATCTGAGTGCCAGTGAAACCAAGCGGCCAATGGCCTCGGTTTTGGCTGTTGTGGACCGACCTGATTTTCCGATGGTGGCAAAAACTTCAAATGGTTGGCCTTCAAACTCTGTGACAGTGAGATAAAGATTCCCCATACCGGTTTTGATACGCGTGGTAAATCCATCGAGTGTGTCCGGACGCTTCCGAACGGCGGTTTGGAAGCTTTTTTTCGCGCTTCTCTCATTGGTTATTGAGAGCACCTGGTTCTTCTTGCTGCCGTCCCGGTAGAGGGTAACACCCTTGCAGCCCAATTCAAAGGCCATGTTGTAGATCCGACGAACATCCTCGACAGTAGCGTCATTAGGCAGATTTACGGTCTTAGAGACAGCATTATCGGTATGTTTCTGGAACGCAGCCTGCATACGCAGGTGCCATTCCGGGGTCACATC
>JASJGV010000005.1:0-4976 GCA_033791325.1 Desulfobacterales bacterium
CGGGAACCAAAACGAGAAACTTTTCATTTTGAAGCCGTCCATCAAACATTATCGAAAGTATTCTGATATCAAAAAATGCTCACCACAACCGTGAAATAATGGTCGAATTCTACGGTCTAAGTTTCATTTTTTCACCCTACAAGAGGTAATTGCTTTAAATATATAGCAAGTCTGCCTAAACCTCATTCTGCTTTGCCCAATAAACCTTTTGCCTTGAGAACGGCGATTGCGTTCCTATGAACTAAAATCTTTTTTGAGACTGCTTCACGAAGCAAATCTTGAATATGATAGCAATAACCTATCAACAAACTCCCGACCGGCTCTTATTGAAAATTCCTGAGATGTCATTAAATTAGTTTCCAGTTTGTTTTGAGAGAATGCCTATCTAAATTCTTGTTTTAATAAATAGTGAACGAAAGTATACTAAAATGAAACTAATGACATATAATAGCATGCCAATATTGACGGTTTCTTTATGATTTTGACACTTGTTGCATGTGGTTCAAGCAGCAATAACAATGATGATCCTCTGAATATCGTCGAAACCGCAGAGGACGATGGCAGATTTGCAACACTGGTGGCGGCGCTTCAAGCTGCCGGCTTGGATGATGATCTGGCCGGTGATGGGCCGTTCACCGTCTTCGCACCCACAGATGACGCCTTTAACCTGCTGCCTGCGGGTACTGTCGATACGCTTCTTGAACCAGCCAACCAAGCTCTTCTTGTGGATATCCTGACGTTCCATGTGTACAACGGAGAGGTTTTAGCTACCGACGCCATTGCTTTGGCAGGAACTGCCGCAACCATGTTGAACGGCTCGGACCTACGTATCGACGTGATTAACAACGAGGTCATTTTGAGCCTGAATGGTAATCGGCAGGCCACTGTGACATCCACGGACATTGTGACCGCCAACGGTGTCATCCATGTTATCGATACTGTTCTGGATCCAGGTGACGCCACCGTCGATATTGTTGCAACAGCAGAAAATGACGGTCGTTTTGGCACCCTCGTAGCAGCGTTAGGGGCTGCTGAGCTGGTGGATGAGCTGCAAGGTCCGGGTCCCCTAACGGTTTTTGCACCCACGGATGCGGCTTTTGCTGCCCTGCCGGCAGGTACCGTTGATACGCTTCTCGAAGCGGCCAACCAGGGCACCTTGATCGATATCCTCTTGTACCACGTGTTTGAGGGATCTGTCCTGGCCGTCGATGCCATTGCCTTGGATGGTAACAGTGTGGACATGTTCAATGGTGCTTCCATGAGCATCGACGTGGTGGGTAGCACGGTGGTTCTCAACCAGGGTGGCAGCCGGGAGGCCATGGTCACACAGACCGATGTGCTTACTTCCAATGGCGTCATCCATGTGATCGACGTGGTTCTGGACCCAGATCAACCTATGTGATGGTAAGATTAAGCTTTTTCTTCATATACAAAAATGACGTTCCTGAATGCCCTCCACTTCGGTGTCTGCCGGGGTGGAGGGTGGTTTTTTCAACAAGACATAAATTTCAGTCGGGAGTTTACGATGAGAAGATGGAATCGCTTCAAATATAATACACGTGATCTCAAAAATAAGATTTTGGTTCAAGGTCAAGGCACTATTAAGTTTCAACCCCCAGGAATACTAAATTTTTTTGAGAACTTGAAACGAGAGAGCAACACAGAATTTGGGCCAAAAGATATTTTTGAGATGGCTTCAAGGCGCATGGCAAGAGTGGCGGTCGCTGTGTTCTGCTTCATTTTTGTGACAGGCTGTAGCGTTGTCGGGATCCGCACGACTGAAGAAGCAATCTATACTGTGCTCGCGGAATATGATCCTATCGAAATCAGGGAGTATGAAGAACTTATCGTCGTTGAGACAGATGTCAACGCCAGCTATGATGAAGCCGGAAATATCGCCTTCAAAAAGCTTTTTGGCTATATTTCGGGTGAGAATGTTTCGCAGTCAAAGATTGCCATGACGGCGCCTGTTATATCCAAAGAAAGGAATCCAGGCACTGGTGAAAAAGTGGCCATGACGAGCCCCGTAATTGGAGAAAAACAGGGTCAGGGCTGGCGATATAGTTTCGTCCTGCCAGCCGGCTACACCCTGGAAACCGCGCCGCTTCCGACAAATCCTGAAGTCAATCTGGCAGTGATACCAAGAAAAAAAGTTGCCGTCATCCGCTACTCGGGGTTATGGAGAGAGCCAGCAATGCGTGAAAAATCAGACGAGCTGGTTGAATGGATTCAGACCAATGGTCTCGAAAGCCTGTCAACGCCGCGATCAGCGGGATATGATCCCCCATGGACACTACCTTTTTTACGCCGAAATGAAATTCTGATCGATGTCAAATAAAAAACCAGGTGCATGTAGAAACCATCAAAAGAGCTCTGGCTGGATCTCCATATTGAACTTCTATTACAAAACAGGGTACTTATGAAGAGGGAATTTAAGCTTATTACAGCGATGGTTTTATTGGCGGTTGGGCTAATTCCTCTTCAATCAACCCTGCGGGCTGCGGAATTGTCAGTGCGATTGGTCAATCCACCATCCAGGGGGTTCGTTCAACTTGTATTGTTTGATTCGGCCAATACCTTCGGCGATTTTCGTGATCCAGTGAAAATCGCTAAAGAACCAGTGGACGATCGTGAACACTACCGTATCTCTGAAATTCCCCCTGGTGAGTATGCTCTCTTGGTTTATATTGATGAAAACAACAATGATCGTCTGGACAGGAACTTCATCGGTATCCCAAATGAACCTTTGGGCTTTGCCAATGGTTATCGGCCCAAAGGCCCACCGAGCTATCAGCGGGCGGCTTTTATTCTTCAGGAAGGGGCGTCACCTACCATTGACGTGAAATTAGACCTCCCCCTTGGAAAGCGTGGGCGCCTTGGAGTGGGTATGGGCATTATCGCTCAAACGAGTCCCTATCGCGATGTCACCGGTGGGGATTACCGGGCGATTCCAGCGATCGTATACACGGGTGAACGCCTGCAGATATATGGGCCCAGAATCCAGTTCGGATTGGTCGGCAGCGGTAAGCTGCGTATCGCTGCAACGGGTCGCTATCGGTTTGGCGCCTATGAAGAAAATGACAGTGATTTTCTAAAAGGTTTGGACAACAGGAAAGACACCTTTATGGCTGGGATAGCCCTCAATGTCGAGCTTCCTGGAGGTGTGGATCTTTCAACCGGCTACGCGCACGATGTGCTGGATGAGATTGGCGGGGGAGAAGGTAACATAAAATTGGACAAATCGTTCCAAATGGGTGTTTTCAGACTCTCACCTCACATCGGTCTAAACTGGCTCAGTCCGGAACTAGCCAACCATGATTTCGGTGTACCATCCAGTAACGCCAGACCAGATCGTCCTGAATATGAACTCGATTCAGTCGTCAATGTGGAGGGTGGCGTCGGGATGTTCATCGAGATTAACCGTGATTGGCTGGTGGTTTTGACCACGAGCGTAGAATTCTTCGACAGAGATGTCATCGACAGCCCCATTGTCAGCGAAGAATACATTATCAAAGGATTGGCTGTCATTAATTATGTGTTTTAATAGAATACCACAGGTAAACCCGCAGTGCCATAAAAACACTGGTATTAATGCCTGAAAGTATTGTATTCTAATCGTAAAAAGAAGGGATCCTCTTCTTCACCCATTTGATCGTTATTTTGACAATCACCTAAAACATGCTGATGATCTGATCACATAGGTCAACGCGAAAGGAAGTTCCCATGGAACTCAAAGAATATTTTAAAAACACGGAAGGCAAAGGCGTCATGGCCACGGCAGATAGTAACGGCGAGGTAGATACGGCTATATATGCCCGACCCCATTTTATGGACGATGGAACCATTGCCATGATCATGCGTGATCGGCTCACGCATCATAACCTTGAATCAAATTCACATGCCTGCTACATGTTTATTGAAAAGGGCCCTGGGTACAAGGGCAAGCGCCTATTTCTGACCAAGGTGCGTGAAGAGCAGGATTCCGAATTGCTGCAGTCCCTGCGGCGGAGGCAATATGTCGACAAAACAGACGAATCCAAATTTCTGGTGTTTTTCCAGATTGACAAGGTGCTGCCCCTGGTGGGCGCTGGGAAATAAATCAGACGGCTTCCCCATCAGGATATCCCTGAACCCATACGGATACAGTTTCTATGAAAGCAAATGAGCAGTTTCGAAAAAGAGTGGCAGAATTGTTCCGTTCGCAAACCCTGGCTACGTTATCCACCCAGCAGGCCGGACAACCCTATGCCAGCCTGGTTGCTTTCGTGGCCAGCGATGATCTGCGTCAGATTTACTTTGCCACGCCAACCACCACACGCAAGTATGCCAATTTAGTCGCCGACAGTCGTGTGGCCATGTTGATTAACAGCAGCAGTAACCAGACATCTGATTTTCATCGGGCTATTTCGGTGACAGCGGTGGGCCGGGCAAATGATGTCACCGTAAAAGACAGGCAGCACATCCTGGTCCACTACCTGGCCAAACACCCCCATTTGGAAGATTTTGTGCATTCGCCAACATGCGCCCTGGTACAGGTTTCTGTGGCCAGCTACTACATGGTGAAAAACTTTCAGAATGTGACGGAGCTGCACTTTAAACCATGAATTGGATTCTAACCACCGAAGAGATCCATCCTGATAATCGACAGCGTGTCGGCGGCAAAGGATATGCCCTGTCATTACTGACCAAAGGGGGGTTCGAGATTCCCCATACAATTTTCATAACCAGCTATGCCTATCATGAATATGTGATGAAGTCCGGTCTGCGTGAACGCATCCTAATGGAACTCCACCGCAAGGAATTTAAGGAAATGCGTTGGGAAGAAATTTGGGATTGTGCCACCCGCATCCGCAACCTGTTCCTGACCAGACCACTCCCTGCCGATCTATCAAAACAAATACGCAAGCATATCGATGAACGATTTCAGGGCCGAGCAGTGGCCATTCGGTCCTCGGCGCCTGAAGAAGACGACGCCC
>JASJGV010000006.1:0-2826 GCA_033791325.1 Desulfobacterales bacterium
CAAAAACCCCATGAAGGCGGTGATAAACCTGTCATCGGGAAGGTCTTCCGCCAACTGGTTGTTAACATGCATATAAGCCTGGTCGAGATCCGCACCGAGCCTGAACGAAACCCGCAGCATGGCCTGCATCTGGGTCGCTGACAAGGCAGGGCCAAACCCGTGGCCCGTGGCATCACCCAGCAGCATAAATAGCTGCTTGTTCAATACAACCAGGTCATATAGATCACCACCTGTATGATCAGTGGGCTGAAAATGCCCGTGCAGGTCATAACCGGGAACATCAGGCATGGCATCCGGCAAGGTGCTCATTTGTATATCACGGGCAACCGCCACTTCCTGGCTCAGGATGGCATTGGCCAGTAACTCATCGGTCATATAGGAGTGCTGAATTGCCACTGCTGCCTGCGCTGCCAAAGCCGGCCCAACCCACTCATCATGTTCATCAAACTGTCCGGTTTCGGAACCCAGCCACTGCATCACACCCAAGACGGAATTATCAAGCCCAAGGATGGGGACGTTTAACAGGGAGCGGCTTTCACCCCCGGCTATTTGTATCGGATACTCTAAGAAAAGCGCATCTTCCAGGCACTCATGAATATTGCTGATCGTGGAAGTTTCAGCGCATTGGCCTGCCCAGCCCTGTCCGATGTCCAATCTTTTCGGTTTATTGTTTGGCGGAACAACCATGACCAGTTGTCCGGAACTCTGTTCCAATAACCACAACACCCCCGTCTCGGCAACGATTGCGACCTTACCGACCTCGATGATTTCCCGTAGAAGTTCCGGCATCGCCTCAGGCGCCGCCAGGCGATGCATGATATCAAGGATGCTAACCAGTGATTCACGGGTAATCTCGTTTGGGTGATCAAGATGATGCATTGTCCGCAACTTTTTTCTTATTTCCTGATAAATATAACAAATATATGGTTGGCATGTCCGTATATCTTTGAATTATCTACGCAATTGGACATGGATAGCTTCACTTTAGCTGGCGATATTTCTAACCCCCTTTGCGAATCATTCTCTGCCAACCGAACTATTCAGACTCAAGTATCAACCTCTTCAGAAGCCCCAAAAGATAATCAACCTGCAATAGATGAGTCCGAAAATGCAAAACGGCCAGACGCAGAAAAAAACGGCCGTCAATCTGTGTTGAGCTGATAAACACTTTCCCATCCGCCTGTACAGCGTCTACGAGTTGCTGGTTGAATCTGTCTGCATTACCATGCTCCGGAATATAACGATAGGTAACCACCGACAATTCCGGGTAAGGACCTGTCTCCCATCCCGGTGTCTTTTCCAGTTGTTCATGAAAGTATCGTGCCAGCCAGATTTTTTCAGCCAGGGCGGTACGGAACGGCCCCAACCCAAACAACTTCAAGGGTAGCCAGAAACGTAAGCCCCTGAATGGACGAGTGAGTTCCAACGATAAATCCGCCGGCGAATTGTGCCCGGAGGAAATCCTGGCATCCTGCATATAATCTGCCTGGTATGCCTGTGAGCGCGCAAGCCACTCTTCATCCCTGACCAGCACAGCGCCCGAACCATAGGGAAGAAACATACCCTTATGCGGGTCGAGAACAATTGAATGCGCCTTGTCCAGACCGCGTAACACCTGTCTGCCTTCCTCGCACAACAGGAAAAATCCACCGTAGGCAGCATCAACGTGTAACCATAAACCAAATTGTTCTGCCACCTGGGCAATCGCATCAATGGGATCAACAGCACCGGTGTCAGTTGTACCCGCCGATGCGATTAGCAACCAGGGTCGTAAACCCGCCGCCCTGTCATCAAGGATCATTTGCCGCAACGCGGAAACATCCATCCGGAACCGCTTATCCATCGGCACCAGTCGCCTCTGACAATCAGCAAGTCCTGCCGAACGTATGGCCTTGTCGATGCAATGATGGGTATCTGAAGTCGTGTAAATACAGCTGTTTTCAACCTGCCGGGCACGAATACCCATGGTTTCGCGGGCAGCGATTATGGCAGTCAGGTTAGCCATACTGCCCCCGGAGGTAAGGTCACCACCGGCCTCTTCAGGGTAACCAACCAGGCCGGCCATCCACTGAACCAATAGCCGCTCCATTTTTGCGCCACCGGGCGACGCAAAGAAAACGCCAGAATAACAATTGGTTATATCGGCAATAAAGTCACCCCATGCGGATGGATAAATCCCTCCACCCGGTATATAACCCATGTGCCCACCGGATGCCGGGTTGATACCTTCAAAGTTGACTGCTGTTTTTAGCGTTTCCAATAGCCCCGGAAAATCCGCCGCATCTTCGCTAAAAGCTTGATCCAGGCCTTCGCTACGCCCCTTGTCATACTCGAAAGTATTCGTAGCCGACAATTGACTCAGAAAGGACTCGGCATACGCCACTGCCTGCCCGGTCATTGCTTCGCGTAGATCCGCATCTGGCTCAAGTACAGCAGAAGCCAGTTCAAGCTTTTTAATTTTGTTTAGCATATTGCAACCTGTTGGTGGATTGATTTCTGTAATTAACTAATGCATAGCTTTATCATCTAGACATTATTTCAGATTTGAATCTAATAAGGGTTACAAAATGAAGCGACAGGGCAAAATTGAACCGGAAAATTGTGCTGCATCAGATTCTATCTTTGTTGAATTGGGCCAGGGCCGGGTATGAGTCCAAAGAGCTCCAGTGGCCGGTCTACCGGTAAGACCATCGCAATTGCCGGAAACATCGGCACAGGTAAATCTTCATTGGTGGAGTTTCTGACCCGAACATACGGAATAGAGCCTTTCTACGAACCCAACGATGAGAACCCCTACCTGCCTGATTTCTATCAGGACATGAACCG
>JASJGV010000007.1:0-6484 GCA_033791325.1 Desulfobacterales bacterium
CACGCCATGCTGATGCTCGTGCCGGAAGCCTGGGGAGACAAATACCCCATGGGGCCTGACCTTCGCGGTTTTCTTGAGTACCATGCCGGGATAATGGAACCCTGGGACGGACCGGCGGCCATTGCGTTTTCAGACGGAACCCGGACAGGTGCGCTACTGGATAGAAACGGACTGCGCCCGGCCCGTTATACGGTTACTAAAAGCGGTTTGATTGTTTTTGCGTCAGAAACCGGCGTATTGGAAATTCCCGAGGATGAAATTGTTGACAAAGGCGCCCTCCGACCCGGTGAAATCATCCTGATCGACTTTAATGAGAAACGGCTTATGAAAAATGGTGAAGTCAAAACCCTCTGCGCCAGAAAACAACCTTACAGACGATGGGTGGATGAAAACAGGGTTTCCCTCAGGGGGTTTTATTCTGATGTATCGGTTATCAAACCCGATATGGAAAACCTTTTCTTCACCCAAAGACTTTTCGGGTATTCACGGGAAGATCTTCAAATGATACTCGATCCCATGGCGACAACCGGGCAGGAGCCTGTGGGGTCAATGGGAAGCGATGCGCCCTTAGCCGTTCTTTCGGAAAAGAATCAGCTGCTGTACAATTATTTCAAACAACTTTTTGCCCAGGTCACCAACCCGCCAATCGATCCTGTTCGAGAAGAGCTGGTCATGTCCCTGATGACCTTTATCGGTAATCCGGGAAATATCTTGTCGGAAATACCGCAAAACAGCCGTTTGATTAAACTACAGCACCCCGTTCTCGCCAATGAAGACCTGAACCGTATCCGGGAACTCAATATTGAGGGGTTTCGAAGTGTCACTATTCCGATTGGTTTTTCTGTTAAAGGAGATGGGCTGGCCCTTGAAAATGCGATTTCCATTATGTGCGATAAGGCTGAAAAAGCGATTGCCGACGGTAGCACATTGATTATTCTTTCCGATCGGAATTTGCCTGAAAACCAGGTGCCGATACCGGCGCTTTTAGCCGTCTCCGCTGTAAACCGGAGATTGGTTCTGGCGGGCGTTCGTACCAGTGCGGGTATTCTTGTAGAAACAGGTGAGGCCAGGGAAGTCATGCATATTGCGCTTCTTCTTGGGTATGGAGCTACGGCTGTGAATCCGTATTTTGCCTTTGAAACCATTGCCGCAATGGTAATAAGGAAGCAGCTTTCTAAGAATCTCGGTATTGCGGAAGCAATCGAAAAATATATAAAGGCGCTCTGCAAAGGACTGCTTAAAACCATGTCCAAAATGGGGATATCCACTTTGAGAAGTTATCGCAGCGCCCAGGTGTTTCAAATCGTCGGTTTGAATAGAAATGTCGTTTCGACATATTTTACGGGGACAGCTTCCGATGTTGAAGGTATCGGCCTGGATGAAATCGCAGCTGAAGCCAACCAGAGGTATCATCATGCAAAGAACCCGTCACCGATGTCTCATGCGGTTCTTGCAAGTGGTGGACACTATCGACAACGTTCAGACGGCGAACGCCATTTGTGGACACCGGCCTCTGTGAGTAATTTACAGCAGGCAGCCAGGACAAATAATTATAGTCTTTTCAAACAGTACACGAAGTTGATCAACGATCAGTTACAAAAACAGTTCACACTTCGGGGTCTGTTTTCCTTTAAAAAAACGACCCCTGTGCCGCTTGACGAGGTGGAACCCGTAAAAAATATTTTACAACGATTTGTCACCGGGGCCATGTCTTTTGGTTCCATCAGCAAAGAGGCACACGAAACCATCGCTATTGCCATGAACCGTATTAAAGGGAAGAGTAATAGCGGCGAAGGGGGTGAAGACCCCATACGATACCAACCGCTGGAAAATGGGGACAGCCGTTCAAGTGCCATCAAACAAGTGGCCAGCGGGCGGTTTGGGGTGACCGCAGAGTATCTTGTAAATGCCAAAGAGCTGCAGATAAAAATTGCCCAGGGCGCCAAGCCAGGAGAAGGGGGGCAGCTTCCCGGGCACAAAGTCAATAAAGAGATTGCCAGGGTCCGACATTCAACCCCCGGTGTTACGTTGATCTCACCGCCACCCCACCACGATATCTATTCCATCGAGGATTTGGCTCAGCTTATATTTGATTTGAAAAATATTAATCCCGATGCCCGTGTATCCGTAAAACTTGTGTCTGAAACAGGGGTGGGCACCGTGGCTGCCGGCGTGGCAAAAGCCCATGCGGACGTGGTGTTGATCAGCGGGTATGATGGTGGCACCGGTGCATCTCCCCTGTCTTCCATCCGGCATGCAGGTGCACCCTGGGAACTTGGGTTGGCCGAGACCCAACAAACATTGTTGCTGAACAAACTTCGCAGCAGAATAAGAATTCAGGTCGATGGACAGATAAAAACCGGTCGTGACGTGGTTATCGGCGCGTTGCTGGGTGCGGAAGAGTTTGGTTTTGCCACATCCATCCTGGTGACCATGGGATGTGTTTTAATGCGAAAATGTCACAAAAACACCTGCCCGGTAGGTATTGCGACACAGAATGCCCAGCTACGTAAACTGTTTAAAGGAAAACCCGAGCATGTCGTTCATTTCCTGACAATGATCGCAAGGGATGTCAGAGAAATTATGGCCACCCTTGGGTTTATAAAAATGGACGACATGATCGGACGGTCCGATCTGCTGGAAATGAATACGGCCATCGATTTCTGGAAATCAAAAGGATTAGATTTCTCAAAAATTTTATTCAACCCGGAACCGGGGACTGAGATTGTTCGCCGTCAAGTAGAAAAGCAACCTTGTGATACAGAGAATATTCTTGATCGTCGGCTGCTGAAGCTGTCGGAAGCGGCCATAAAATCAAAAATACCGGTTGAGATTGAGCTGCCGATAAAGAATGTAGACCGGACAGTGGGTGCTATGCTTTCCGGAGAGATCGCCAAGAACTACGGCAATGCCGGCTTGCCGGACAATACCATCACCTGCCGGTTTAAAGGGGCGGCCGGTCAAAGTTTTGGCGCTTTTGCCGCTAAGGGGCTGACACTGTATTTAGAGGGTGAATCCAATGATTACCTCGGCAAAGGTATTTCAGGGGCCAGAATCATTGTTACACCTTATGGCGGCACTGATTTCAATCCCTCTGAAAACATTATTGCAGGGAATGTTATCCTTTACGGTGCAACAAGTGGTGAGGTCTATTTACAGGGAAAAGTTGGAGAACGGTTTGCCATCAGAAACAGTGGTGCGTATGCGGTCGTAGAGGGCGTTGGCGATCATGGCTGCGAATATATGACAGGGGGAAGGGTGGTTGTTCTGGGCAGTACGGGAATAAATTTTGGTGCCGGCATGAGTGGCGGTCTTGCTTATGTCTATGACCCTCGCCAGGAATTTGATGGTCGCTGTAATCTCGATATGGTCGATCTGGAACTTGTTACCGAGCTTCAGGACATTCATGAACTCAAAGAAATGATTATTAAACACCATGAATATACCGCAAGCGAAAA
The DNA here is from genome assembly GCA_033791325.1 of Desulfobacterales bacterium. Classification (GTDB taxonomy): domain Bacteria; phylum Desulfobacterota; class Desulfobacteria; order Desulfobacterales; family B30-G6; genus B30-G6. The sequence continues at coordinate 3,459 of JASJGV010000007.1, forward strand.
AGCAAGGCATATTTTATCCGAGTGGGAGAAATGCCTGCCCTTTTTTGTGAAGGTGTTTCCCATGGAATATCGAAAGATCCTCGGCAAAATGAGCAAGGAAGATGAGGCAACAGAAAGACAAGAGGTTTGGCATGGGTAAAGATACAGGGTTTTTGGAATATTGTCGGAAGGATCCGGGGTATCGGCCGAAAGGGGATCGTCTCAAGGACTTTAAAGCGGTCGATATTCAAGCGGACGAAGAAGATATTCATGAACAGGCTGCAAGATGCATGGATTGTGGGATCCCTTTTTGTCACATGTATGGCTGTCCTCTTTCAAATATTATCCCGGAATTTAATGATCTTGTGTACAGGGGCCAATGGCAGGAAGCATTGGATATTTTGTGCTCCACAAACAATTTTCCTGAATTTACCGGGCGTCTTTGCCCTGCCACCTGTGAAACAGCTTGTGTTGCAGGTATAAACGTAGAGCCGGTGACCATCAGACAGATCGAGCTTGCGGTTATTGAAAAAGGTTTTGAAAAAGGATTGATATGTCCAAACCCTCCGGGCGCCTATTTTGATGAAAAGGTTGCTATTGTAGGTTCTGGCCCGGCCGGTCTGGCGGCAGCAGACACCTTAAACAAATCCGGATATCATGTGACTGTGTTTGACGATGCCCTTCACCCCGGCGGCATCCTGAGGTATGGCATACCGGACTTTAAGATGGAAAAAAAGATTGTGGAACGTCGAATCAATCTGATGAAAGATGAAGGCGTCGTATTTGAAACAGATGTATGCGTGGGTACGGATGTCTCTTTTAGATATCTCAAAAAAAATTTTGACGCCATCTGTCTTGCCTGTGGCTCCAGGCAGCCCAGGGATCTTCCCATTCCCGGACGGGATTTTTCTGGGATCGTGTTTGCCATGGATTATCTGATTCAGCAAAATAAGAGAAACAGTAATGAACCCGATAAACAGGCATCTTCCATCACGGCTTCCGGCAAGTCCGTGGTGGTGATAGGCGGTGGTGATACGGGTTCGGATTGTCTTGGAACGGCACTGAGGCAGGGCGCTAAAAACGTTTTTCAGCTTGAAATAATGCCCATCCCTTCCATTGAAAGACCGGATTCAACTCCCTGGCCTGAGTGGCCCATGATCCTGCGAGAATCCCATGCCCACAAAGAAGGCGGTCAGAGAAAATGGGCCGTAACAACCAAAGCTTTTATGGGGGAGAAGGGGGCGGTTAAAAAGATTGTTTGTGCCGAAGTAGAGTGGATAAAGGGGACAGACAATGCCATGGTACCGAAAGAAAAACCGGGCACCGAATTTCAGGTAGAGGCGGATCTCGTCATTCTCGCCATGGGATTTGTCGGGCCTGGAAACAATCCGCTGATTGAAAATTTTCAATTGAAACTGGATAAAAGAGGGCATATCAACGCCGACCGGGACCTGATGACGAATATGGATGGTGTTTTTGTTGCAGGAGACATGACAACCGGTCAGTCTCTGGTTGTTAGGGCCATCGCTTCTGGAAGACAGGCGGCATACCATATCGATGCGTATTTGCAAGGTAAGCGGTAATAACAGCATCATGTTCCGAAATCGCTCCGGCAAATATGTAGATGAGGAGAGGATGAAATGATAAACGTAATTGCATCAATACAAATTAAAAAAGGTCAACGGGAAGCGTTTGTAGAGATTTTCAAATCCAATGTCCCACTTGTGGTGAAAGAGAAAGGATGCATGGAATACCTGCCGACGATCGATGTTCCCACTGGCTTGGCCCCTCAGGAATTGAATAGCAATGTAGTTACAGTCATTGAGAAGTGGCGTAGCCTGGTGGATTTGCGCACCCATTTAACAGCACCCCACATGCTTGCCTATCGTGAAAAAGTTAAAGATCTCGTTGAAAGCGTTTCACTTAAAGTTCTGGAGGAAGTATAGGCTGTCATTATGATTGAGGTAATTTTATTTGATTTAGGGGGTGTTCTGGTTGAGTTGACCGGTGTGCCCGTCATGCTCGAATGGACAAACCATCGTTATGATGAAGCAACACTTTGGGAGGCATGGCTTAACTCTCCTGCTGTGCGTTCTTTTGAGAAAGGATATTCAACTGCGGAGCAATTTGCGGATGGATTAATCAAAGAAATGGATTTACCGGTGGGGAGGGCTGAATTTATCGACAGATTCAGAGCGTGGCCAAAAGGACTGTTTCCCGGTGTATCAAGCCTTTTGGAAAGATTAAAGGATACGTACACCCTCGCTTGTTTAAGCAATTCCAATGGTTTGCACTGGCCGATTCTCATGAAAGAGATGGGACTTGAAAAAATGTTCCAATATCGTTTCGCCTCTCACCTCATGAAAAAGGTGAAACCGGATCGAGAGTCGTTTGAATATGTTTTACAACACCTTGGTTGCCAAGCTTCTTCTGTTCTTTTTCTGGATGACAATGTTATCAATGTAAACAGTGCCATAGAAATGGGAATGATCGCATACACGGTTGCGGGTACACAGGAGATTGAGCATGCTATAGGTAAGGCCAGATTGTTATAGCATGAAAATTTGTCAGAATAGCGTCCCGAAACCGCTCCAGCAAATAACGTCAAACAACCGCTCGAACTTGCGACTAAGCGTTCGTAAGGAATACCAGTGCCAAAAAGTTAAGAACTGTTTGGCTGATTAACAACGCTTGATTGCCAAAACTCCAACCCAACCATCTGGTCTTCCTAACGACCGCTAACTCACTTCAAACAGGCGACCGGCTGTTTGCCGTTACCAGCCGGAGCTTAATTCGAACACCAAACGGAACATATTTGCGACAATAGCTATAGGCATTGACGGATCAAGAACCAAATAAAAGAGCCAACAGCAAACACTTGGATCCTGGACCCCATGGATCCTTGGACCCTTGTTTTGAAAAATGGTGGGGTCGATTCGGCCCCACCATTTTATTATTTAGATATCATAATAGAGAAAGAACTCATGCGGATGGGGCCGCAACTTAATGGGATTGACCTCGTTTTCGGTCTTGTAGTCGATCCACAT
>JASJGV010000008.1:0-9168 GCA_033791325.1 Desulfobacterales bacterium
TGTTGATCTCACCAAAAATATTGCCCTCTCCGGTAACACCGATGGCAAACTCCCCCCGGCCCACAAAGGTATAAACCAAAGTCGATTTCGGCACAAAAGTAGTCACTTTTCTCACTTTATTGATGAAATCCCATCCATACAGATCGACCATTTGATAAAGCTGGGCATATGCAGAACCAGAAAGGGCCGGGTTGGCCAGGACGACCTGTCCTCTCCATTTCTTATCCCCCAGTTCCGCCCAGGTTTTGGGTGCATCCGACAGCGGTACAAGGTCAGTGTTGATAATAAATGCCTGAATGTTAAAACTGAACCCATAAAATTTGTATTCCATGGTATCTTTGACATCATCCGGGAAAGCGGCATCTTCACGAACCTTATAGGATTGGAGCAGGTTTCTGATGACCTCGAGGTTTTCCTTGGCAACAGCCAGAATGACATCGCCCTGGGGTTTACCGGCCTCACCCTTAACTCTCGTGATGAGTTCTCCGGAACCCTGCCGGATAACATCTGTCTTGATGTCTGGATACTTTATAATAAATGCCCGAACAAGATCATTCCCCAACTCGGGTGAACCCGCATTGTAAATAACAAGATTTCCCCCTGCCACGGCCAAACCTGCGCTGAAAAAAAGGATCGTGCCAATCACCAAAAAGATAGTCATCCGTCCATGTTTACCCATAGGTTCCTCCTTTCCTTTAATAAGATGTGGGGCTGAAGAATAAAATCGTTACACGAGTCTATTCTTTTGTCATGAAAATAGGCTGGATAGAAAGTTAGGATATAATAATTTTCTATGTATTATCAAGATAAAATATCTGCTGCCAAACGCCTGTATATGGATGCTCCTCAAGTGTCATTGCTTTTTCAACGGGTTGTTTCGCAGATAATGATCCGCTGCCCGGTAGGATTCGATACTCCCGATATCCAGACGGGAGGCCTTCAGTCGAAACGCAAAAACGGAATCTTTTCGGCAAAGAAAATCGATAAAATATCCAGGAGCATCGCTGGCCGCATGGTGCTCTAAAAATTCATCCAGATGTCTCGACACTGTCGATTGAAAAAAATACAACGGTGGGCAGAACCATTCAGAAGACGGATGGGCGGGTTTTTCAAATAACCTAGTCACACGATCATCCGTCGCCAATTCCAGGACACCGGACTTACTGAGTTTTTTCCTGTCTGTTTCGGGTAACGCCACGATGTAATGCCTGTCACTCTGGAGAAATTGCTCCCAGAGGTGTTTGATACCAAATCTGTAAATATTGTCTCCGGCAGTCACTATAACGCGTGTGGGCTCCGGGATCGTTTTCATGACAAGCTGGAAATCAGCAGACGCGCCTAGACGGTGGTCATTGTCCATGGCCCCATCGTTTATTAACACAACCACTGGACAACACGATCTGTGATTATGTTCCCAAAGTCGCTTCCATTCGGCAAAATGAGGGGAATATCTTCCATTGCTGACAAGATATATCGCTTCAAGACCTGGAAGTTCCACGAGTTGATCCATCAGATAGTTTAGGACCGGTCTGCCGGCCACTTCCAATAGCGGTTTGGGAAACGCTTTTGTAAGCGGGTACATCCGGGTGGCAAAACCTGCACACAGAACGATGGCAATGTTCATGATGACATCTGCTTTCCCTGCCAGTCCCGGTATCGCTTCACGGACGCATAGGTCCGCATGGCGCGCTCGGCCGAATCGAAAAAGGGGAGACCCGATTCACAAAGTTGTCTGGCCAGATCCTTGCCAAAACCGGGTATCTTAACCAGCAGAAATGGCTTGTTGCATTCCTTTTGCGCCTGGATGAGCCCCTTGGTATAGGCTTCGTTTGTTTCGGGCGTCAGACCTGCACCAATAACAACCACGGCATCCACCCCCGGGTCCCTGGCAATTTCCCGGGCGGCATTGATATAGATGTTGATATCCAGTGAGGCCATGAGCCCTACATCCACCGGGTTTCTATAACTTGTGCCGGTGGGTGGAATCATCTCTTTCAAGCGTTTCTGTGTTTCAGGATGCAGTTCAGCCAGATGAAGCCCCTCCTTTCCACAGGCTTCAGATGCGGATACGGCCAGACCACCCGGCCCGGAAAGAATAGCCAGCCGGTTCCCGATTTGCGAAGGCAGAAGTGAAAATGCCATCAGGGCATCCAGATACGCCTCGAACCCGGAAACCGAAACCGCTCCCCCCTGCTGAATCACGGCCTGCCAGATTTCTCTCGAGCCGGCCAATGCACCGGTATGAGACATTGCCGCCTGGGAGCCTTCCGGGGTCAGACCTACCTTCCAGAGCACAACCGGTTTTTTAAGGGAAGCGCTTTTGAGAGAGTTCAAGAAATCCGGGCCATTGGGGATACCCTCTATATAAGCCCCGATGACAGCCGTCTCCGGATCAGCTTTGAAATAATCCAGAAAGTCCGTTACAGCGAGATCACACGCATTGCCAATACTTACCACCTTGCTGAAATAAATACCTTTTTCCGATGCCATGCGCCCTAAAATATTGGTCAGGGACCCGCTGTGGGATATCATGCCCACGCTTCCCGGTTTTCTGGAAAGTTCCGGAAAAAAAGACAACCCGGACCGGGGTACGTAAAACCCCATACCATTCGGCCCAATGAGCCGCATTCCTCCTGAACGGGCGACTGCGACAATCTTCTTTTCGAGATCTATGCCCTCCCGGGTATTGGTTTCCCTGTACCCTGCCGTGAACAGGATGGCACCCTTGACACCCTTATCTACGCACGCCTTGATAACCGGTAGGGTATATTGACTCGGGACCAGCACGATTGCCAGGTCCACAGGCCCTGGAATGGCCGCTACATCTGGGTAGGTTTTGAGACCGTCAATTGCGTCGACGTTCGGATTCACCGGATAGATGTCCCCGGAAAATTTCTGATCCTGAAGCGCCAGAAGAAACAGTTTGCCCGTTTTCAACCCTCTGGGCAGGCCGACAATAGCCACCGATCGGGGATGAAACAGGGACTCTATCTGTTCAATAGTGGATGGCATGCGTTTGTGTTTTGTGTTGTGTGGTTAGTATTTGGTATATTGTGTTTTGTGTTTAATGATTGGCTATTGTCGTTTGGATGCTCAATTCCAGCCCATCGGTTCGAATCTGTATTGCACCGTTGATGTCGGTTCGCAAAACCTTGGCCTCCATGGATTCATAGCGCTGCAAAACAGATTTATCAGGAAACTTGAATCGGTTCATCCAGCCACAGGATACCACAACGATCTCCGGCTTAACCTGCCCTATCAAAAGTTGTGTGCTCGAAGAACCACTTCCGTGGTGCGGTGAAACCAGAACCGTGCTCTTCAGATTTTTCCCGACCGCAGCAACCAAAGCCTTTTCGCCCATGGCCATGATATCACCCGGGAACAAAAACGTATGCCGGCCATAGGATATCTTGATCACCAGTGAGTTATTGTTTTTATTTCGCCACTTCTCCTTTAAGGTCTTTTCTAAAAAATCTTCTGCAGGATAGAGAATTTCTATCTTCGTACCCGCAACCGTTGTGGTGCGTTCCAAAGCCCGGTACTCCGGGGCGTCAATACCGTGTTTTTTTATAGCTTCGACAAATAACTGATACCCCATGGTCCGTGATGATTCACTGTTGGTAATGGCCTTTACTACATTAAAATGCTTGGCAATATATATCAAGCCATTTAAGTGATCACTGTTGGGATGTGACAGAAAAAGGGTATGGATGGTTTTGATCTTATTACGCAGAAGGTATGGGGCAATGACATTCTTACCGGTATCAAAAACAGCATTGTCTGCAAAGCCGCCCCCATCGATCAGGAGGTTTCGTCCACCGGGCAATTCAATTAAGGCCGCACTCCCCTGCCCCACGTCAAATATCATGATGCGAAGATCTTTATGCCAAAATCGCTGATGAATCCAGTACCCGGCATCCAAAACCCATCCAAAGGTGGCAAAGAGGAGCACCCCATAGACAATGCCCCGTCTCAGGCCAACTGACAGATTGGAATACTTTTCCTGATACCTTGTAGAAAACCAGTTGAAGACACCCAGAAGCATCAAATAAAAAAGACTGATTTCAACCAGACTGGGGGTGATCGTTTTCAGGGCCGCGACAGGTAATCCTGAAAAGAAATCGATGATCAGAATTGCTTTTTCAAGAACCCAATAGCTCAGTTGAAGAAATGCCGATGCAGCACCCGTACTGAACAGCTGGATAAAAACAGAGAGCAATCCCAAAGGAACGGCTAAAAACCCCACCAACGGTATGGCAACGATGTTCACAACAACACCAATGAGAGAAACCTGATTGAAATAGGCCATTACCAACGGTGCCGTGCCCACGGTAGCAAAAAGAGTGACGGCTATAAAGGCAACACCTTTGGTAGTCAGGGTGGCCTTGATGCCTTTTGCTTTTTCCAGAATGGGCCGCATCAGTGACATGCCCAACACGATAACGATCACGGCTGTGAAAGAAAGTTGAAACGATATGGAAAAAAGTGAAGGCGGATGGATGACCAGAATCAGCATGCCGGCAATACAAATGGTGTTGAGCAGGTCCTGGTCCCTGTCAAAGAGGAGGGTCAGGAGAAAAATACTCACCATGATAACCGCCCGCTGGGTCGAGGGTGACATGCCTGCCAGAAAACCATACGCCAGTACCGGGACGAATGTCAGGATAGCGGCGGTTCTTCTGGTCCAGCCTGCCCATAAAACAGGTGATAGCCACGCAACCATCCAGCGGAAGATTGCAAAGGTCACGCTGGCCACAATACCGATGTGAAGCCCTGATATGGCAAGGAGATGTCCCACGCCGGTACGATTGAACTTTTCCCGCAAAACAGTTGAAATCTCTTTACGGTCACCGATTAATAATGCCTTTAACACTGCCTTGACATTCCGCGCATTTTCTGTTGCCACCGTCCCAATGCCATCGATCATTTCAGAAATCCTGGTACGGCGTTCATCGAAAAAAGCCATTCGGCTGGAGGTCTTTCCTCTCGGCTGGATAGATAGTTTTTTTGCAACAACATAACTACGGGCCCAGATATTCTGAAAGGCCATGTAACGCTCGTAATTGAAACCACCGGGATTGTTGAAATTTCGAATGGCGCGTATGCGGCCGAAAAAAGAAACACTGTCACCCTTTGACAGGGAGATGGGGCCATTGGATACTGTAACACGAAGACGCCCACAGGCAGGGGCAGGATTCCCGTCTTGTACAATTGAAATAGTCTCCATAACAAACCGGGTTCTGTTGCGCTTATAAACAGGTTCGTCCAGAACGGTGCCGGATATTTTACAGGTCTTTGAATCAACAAAATGCCGAATGTGATGATCCGGGAAGCGGGGTGCAACCCAGGGCTGGATAGAAAGGTACCCGATACTGCTGAAAAAGAGGAGTGGCAGAAACATGGCCATCGCCTTCCGCTTCAGCCAAACCACCAGGACCACAACCAACAGCACGGCCAACATCAACACCCATGGACCATACCCGGGACACGCTTCACCCCCGAGAATTCCGATAATCATCGAAATCGTCAGCCAGATGATGGGGCGGTAGATAGGAAGAGACATAGGGCTCGAAGAAATAAAAAGAGCGTTTTAGGTGTTAAGAATAAAGTGTTAGGTTTTAAGTTTTAGGTGTTAGGTAATGGATACAGGTTAGGAGCTATCAGCCGTGAGCAACAATGAATAACGCGCGCAGCGCAAATGTCGTCCGATAGGACTAATGACCATAAAGTTACAGCCGCAGGCTAAATATCGCCTGTAAGACTAGACGCGTACTCGCTTAATCGCCGCGCCCAGACCGGTCAGTTTCTGGTCAAGGGCCTCATAACCCCGGTCCAGGTGGTACACCCGGTTGATTTCAGTGGTACCCTTGGCCACTAACCCGGCCAGAACCAGTGATGCACTGGCCCGGAGGTCCGATGCCATTACCGGCGCACCGGAAAGAGTGGATACCCCTTTAATCAGAGCAGTATTGCCCGACACGGTAATATCTGCAGCCATTCGTTTGAGTTCGCTGACGTGCATGAAGCGATTCTCGAATATGGTCTCTGAAATTATGCTCAAGCCCCTGGACACTGACATGAGGACCATGAACTGAGCCTGCATATCTGTGGGAAATCCCGGATAGACCGCTGTTTTGAGATCAAGACTGGCAATATTTTCCGGTCCTGAAACACGTATCTCGGACCCATCGATTTCGATAACCACCCCGGCAAGCCTCAGTTTGTGGATGACCGCCTGGAGGTGATTCGGTTCGCAACCTGATATTTTGACGACGCCGCGGGTCAGTGCCGCAGCAATCATCAGTGTACCCGCTTCCACACGGTCCGGTATAATGGATGCGGATACCGGGCTGAGAGCAGGGACACCATGAATGGTCATCATGGCAGTGCCGGCATCCCGGATATCGGCACCCATCTGATTCAGGACATCCGCCAGGGCAACCACCTCCGGCTCACAGGCCGCATTCCGTAAAAGGGTTTTACCCTCTGCCAGAGCAGCTGCCATCATCAGGTTTTCCGTACCCGTCACCGTGGGAAAGTCAAGGTAGATATCACTGCCCACCAAGCGGGGTGCCGAGGCCTCCACATATCCGTGCTTGAGATCAATTTTTGCCCCGAGGCTGGCCAAGCCTTTCAAATGAAGGTTGATAGGTCGTGCGCCAATGGCGCAGCCACCCGGCAGCGACACCCGTGCCTTTTTGAGCCTGGCGAGCAATGGCCCCAGAACCAGTATGGAAGCCCGCATCTTTCGAACCAGGTCGTACGGTGCTTCATGACTGTTGAGTCCACTGGCGTTGATACGGACTGTGCCATCTTCATCCACTACCTGGGCACCAAGGGTAGACAACAAGTTCTTGGTGCTTTCAATATCCATAAGCGCCGGTACATTGCTGAATGTATTCCATCCATCCGTCAGAAGGGCCGACACCAGAATGGGTAGTGCTGCATTTTTTGCGCCGCTGACTCTGACCTCACCCTCCAGACGGCGGCCGCCTTTAACAATAATTTTTTCCAAGAATTATTTTTTCCCTATGAGTTCTCTAATGATATTATACGCCAAAGGACCTGATAGGTTGAAGATCCCGGCAGCACAAATGAATTGGAAGATATAGCGAATAGGCCAGGTTAGACACCCCTGTTGTTATTGAGGTGCCCGTAAAGTTGCGCCGAAGAATAGCTCCCATCGTCATCTTTTGCTTCAATGGGCGCGACCAATGCTTCACTTTCAATTTTGGGATCACCACTTTTGGCAATCAAGGTTATGGGGTCTGGGGACTTCTCATCATCGGGTCCTTCCCTCTCGGTGTGGAATTCATCCAGGGCCTCAATCCACATCCCCTCGGGTGCCAGGGGGATGTTAAACTGATAGGACGCCTCAAAGGTGGTAAGATCAGATTCGTTTCCTAATTCATCCACAGCGGCCACTCCAAATTCTATGGGACCACCTTTGTGTGAAAAACCATTTACACCATCCGGTAGTACCACTTCCGTAACATTGCCCAATGCCGCAAAGGGGGCGTCGTAGCCCACCTCTCCACCCTCTGCCCAATAGAGCCGATACCCAACCACTTGCTGGGATTCCGAAGCTTTCCAGCACAATTTGCGCTTCTTCATCTTGGCCATCTCTACCTCCTGTATCAACAGATCTAAATATGATTCTGAAAACTGCGAAAGAGTATATTTTCAGTCTCATCCTTATATAGCGTAGCAATGGAGCTGTCAGTGGCCTCTTCCTCAGACATCTCCTCGCTCAATAACGTGATCACCTCCTGACTCCATTGTTCAATCTCACCGGCGGCCTTGCTGCCAGGGGCGAACTGCATCACCGACACACCATATTTCATGGCATCGATATAGGCCACCCGTTGACACAATTCGGTTTCAAAAACGGGCGTATCAAATTTATCCAGAGCCTGACGCACCTCTCTACCGACACGGGTGCCGGGTATCTTCCGGTTGATAAGGAGTCGGACCTTGCCGTTTAGAGACGCCTCCGATCTAGAATCCATCATGTCCAGGGTCTCCTTGCAGGACCAGAGGTCCAGAGAACTAGGGGTCACCGGCAAAATGGCCAGGTCTGAGGCTTTCAAAATGGTTTCCACTTTGTCATCCATCGCCGGTGGCGCATCGATGATGACGTAATCATATGCTGCCTCTAAAATTTCGATATCAGCCTGGGTCAATTCATCCGGATGGTCTAAAATCTCAAAAGCCTGGTTGTCTTCAATGCTGTGCCAGGTGGCGGCACTGCCTTGAGGATCGGCGTCGATCAGTACCAAATTATGGTTTTTCCTGACCAGACTAGACGACAGATTGATTGCCGTGGTGGTTTTCCCAACACCGCCTTTCTGATTTACGAAACTGATAATCATGATGGCTTATCCTTTCGATATGTGATTTATAAAACAAAGCACGTGTTTTTAATCCGGCATTTCATTAACAGTGGAATGGTTTGGGCACACAGCCAATCGCATTTATTGAAAGCGGATTCGAAACGATGGATTGGTCCATATTACTTACAGGCCAATGTAGAAACTGTCAACACCTTACCACACCATATAGTGGATACCAACATTAAATGGCCGGTATATGGTACGCACAATCATTTCGCCAAGCCTCTGATCTAATCCAAAGCAGTTCCCATTTCGAAAACCAATAAAACGGGTACAGCGTATCTGGTACCGAAGCAAGCTGTTCAAATTGGGCAGAACCTTATGACTCGCCGGTAAATTATATGGCTATAATCGAGAGCAGAAGCCTATTATTCGAAATTCTGAACCGACCAAACTTCGCCGGAGCCGGTTATGTAAACACCGCATGCGACTTTGGTGTAATTTGTACTGGACATGTTTCTGTAGTGACCGTGTTCATTGAAGTCCTCTCCGGGGCCCTCGTCCCACATCATTTGCAGGCAACCGTCCACGATGTCGGCCTCGGATCCCCATCTGGGACACTCGTTCTGGGCCCATCCCCTCGGTACACAAATGTTGTCAATGAACCCGGCATGGACGCCGTTGGTTGAATCGTACTCGGCGTGTTCGTCCGCACATGTTTCCCCGTCGGTCCAGCGATCGAGTGGAGGCAGGCATTGACAGTCCCGTCTGAATTGGTTGATTCACGCGACGCAATCTGCTTTAAAATTGCCGCTGTCGGTACGGGGCCGGGGGC
>JASJGV010000009.1:0-3589 GCA_033791325.1 Desulfobacterales bacterium
TCCAACGGCAGAAGATTATGAATATCCTGGAGCGTCGATACACCACCCGATGCAACAACCGGTATGGATATGGTTTCAGCCAATTTCCGGGTTTCTTCGATGTTGGGGCCGGTCTGCATCCCATCTCTATGAATATCCGTAAAATTAATTGCCGCCACACCCTGATCCTCGAACTTCATAGCCAGGTCAATCGCCTTTGTCCGTGTGGTTTCAGTCCAGCCCTCGATAGCAACCAGGCCGTTTCTCGCATCGATACCCACAACAATGTGACCGGGAAACAGCCTGCAGGCATCCTTGACAAGCTGGGGGTTGCGGATGGCTTCGGTACCGATAATGATACGGTACACACCCAGCTGCAGATAGGTTTCGATGGTCTTTAGGTTGCGGATGCCGCCACCAACCTGAACACGTGCATTGACGCTATCCGTAATATCCCGGATGGCTTCCGCGTTTTTCGGTCGTTTCTTGATCGCGCCATCGAGATCGATAACATGGATAATGTCCACACCAAATGCATCCCATTTTCGGGCCATGGCGGCCGGATCGTCTGAGAAAACAGTTTCGGCGTCCATCCTCCCCTGGCAAAGACGCACACATTTACCGTTCTTAATGTCTACAGCGGGTATAATTATCATGGTTTTGAATAGGTTGGTATCAGATTTTCAAGACCATCGGCAGCCATCTCCCGGGCTGTAATCCAACGGGCTTTTCGTTTAATAAATGCGCCAATCCTAAGAATATTCTCAGACAAGGCCTGCTGAGTCTCTTCAAAGATTCCACGCCACACAATTTGCCCATCCTTCACCCTCACCAGAAAAAGACTGAAAGATACCGACGCCGGCGATTCAACGGAATAGCTGGTTCCGACACGTTCCTTGAAATGGAAGATATACCCCATAAGGACAGCATCCACCCCGTTTGAAGCCCCGGTTGCTGCAACGAATTCAGCCATTCTGACGGCCCCGTGTTTATCAACCTGCAGGCGGGCCGACATCTCGTCTGTAGGGCCAGAAAAAACAAACCGGGAACTCCTATCATTCATGAGCAGTTTTATCAAGTGTTCAGTCATGAATTCTGCAGTTCCATCCGGCAATTCCCCGATAACATGACGCCGATTGCAAACAACACAATCAACCGCCGTCTTGTCGCCATAAACCGCATACAGGTTTTGGAACGGCATGACCAGAATCGTTCCTACATCCTCTAACGTTTTTCCATGTGGGAATTCTCTCTGGGGTGCCGCACAGGATACCAAAACCAGGATGATCATTACTCGGATAAAGGCACGCATCTTTTTCCCAGGGGACGGGTTTGAGATTTGTAGAAGCTATCTAAAAAATATCTTTTGGCCGGAATCCTGTGTTGGGCTATCGTTTTAACCCTTCAACATACAATAGTATTCCTGCGAGTTAAAACTCAAGCCCACCTTGGCTTTGAACCATAATCTTATTTTTGAGATGACTTCTATTTTTTCGATATCGCTTAGGCGACGTTTATAAGGAGCCTTTTGTGGAATGAACACCTACAATGCGATCATCTATTGACGTGGCAATATCAAGGGCCCTGCCGACAGCTTTGAACACAGCCTCGATGATGTGATGTTCATTTTCTCCATATCCTACATCTATGTGCAAATTCATGCCTCCGCGTGTGGCAAAGACCCTGAAAAATTCTTTGCCCAGTGTGGAAAATGATTCTCCGGTCTTTGGAATTTCCGATGGCAGGCGATAGACGAGAAAAGGACGTTTGGACAAATCGACAGCAACAGATGCAATCGCCTCATCCATGGGTGTCACAGCATATCCGTAGCGCCGAATCCCCTCCCGATTGCCGAGAGCTTGGTCAAAGAGATCTCCCAGCACTAGGCCGACATCTTCTACGGTGTGATGAAAACCAACCTCTATATCCCCTTTGGCACGGATGGTCAGATCAAAAAATCCGTGAGCTGCCAGGAGGGTCAACATATGATCGAAAAAGGGGATGCCGATGGCAATATCACCGGCACCCGTACCATCAATATTCAACTTGGCTTCAATAACGGTTTCGGCTGTCTTTCTCGAAATATCACTCTGACGATCCATTCTCTTGAATTCCTTTTGTTCAATAAATTCGCAAAACGATTCTATTTTTATAACTCATTGAATTAATTGAGCCTATAACATCTCTTCACGGTTGACATCTATACCATAATCGTATAGAAATCAAGATAAAGTTCGTTAAGACTTGTTAGTGTTTTCATAATTATAGCCATAAAGAGTGGTCGTCCCATGAATTCCATCGAATATTCAGGCCATGAAAGACGTTCCTTTGTTCGGATCATCTACAAACCCTCTCAAAGAGCTATCCTGAAAATAGCTTCCCATGAATTTGAAGTGCTCGATGTTAATGAGACAGGCATCCGTTTTGCCAATCCCTCCGACAAGACTCTGGCGACCTTTGTTCGAGGTGTGCTGATTTTGCTCAATGGTGACCAACTTGATATCGACGGCAAGGTCGAATGGGTACGAAACCCGGAAATCGGTATGAGCCTCAACTTTGTGATCCCTTCAGAAGCCATAGAAAAAGAACAACGATATATCATCATTAACTGCGACTAAATTCGCTCCGCGAATTTAGACATCGCGACTTCGTCGCTCATGAACAGACAGTTTTTTATTCTTTAACCCCCACTGCTTATAAAAAACCCGATATCTAACCGGCAATGTCGAGAAATCCAAGCTCTTCCTGAAAGCGGCGACGCCGCGCATTCTATAGGGTTGTCAGAAAAACGTTCCGATTGAGGACCGATTTTCTGCTACTAACCCTTATGCCACCATCCTATTTTCAGAACATTATTATGGCAAGCGGTATAAATTCGCTTCACGAATTTATTGTGGCATTTAGTTCATAGTTATTGGAGAAGATTTTCCCATGCTCCGTCTCGAATGGGTTCCAGCATGGCACCCATGCACAACATATGGGTCAGATTGAAATCTTTTCAGTGTGGCCCGATATTTGCTTATTTATTGCGGCAAGAAACAGTCCCGTTTAAGTGTTGCAATACGAAGCGTAGATAACGCATGGCAAATAGTGAATTTCTCACCGGGTTTTATTAGATGTTCAGAGCAGGAAGGTAGGATATATGCTACGATTGGGATCAAACCTTTTTCGGATGAGAACGGTACGGAATGATGATATTTTAATTTCCAGGTTGAGGCTGCTGATTATCATGGCCAAAGCCTACCTGCAGGACACCCCCCTTGGAAACTATAGCCTGCGATCCATTGTTCGCAACACGGGTCATGTCGGTTACTTTCTTTCGGACTGGAATACACATCTGGATCATCTTGAAAGCGACCGGAAAACGCCAGTACATGTTGATATCGACCATATTTTCTATCAGCGGATCAAACTATTGTCGATCATGGTAAAATCCCTGGCCCAGGGGAACCCTCTGGGAATTCACCGCAAAACGGCTCTAAAGAGCAATGTCGACTATGTTTCCAAAGTCCTACCCTACCTCCAGCCGGATCACAGAACCGCCCTTTCAGTGGTTAAATAGGCCTGCCGCCGGTTTCAGTGGCCGAAGCTATTAACCCGGCGACTAAAT
>JASJGV010000010.1:0-10995 GCA_033791325.1 Desulfobacterales bacterium
GGCAGTTGAACAGCTGGAAAGATATTAGAACCCCTCTCAAAAATAGGATTTTGGTTCAAGATTAAGACGATCTCACGTTTTAACCCGCAAGAATACTATAGTATTTTGAGGAGTTAAAACGAGAGATCAACACAGATATTGGGACAAAAGACATTTTTGAGATAGGTTCTAAGTGTTTTGGAGCAGAAGAGCCAAGGGTTTGATAGAGAAAACTCTCCTTGAAATATTATTTGAATGGTTGAGATCTTCCAATCAGCCATTCCTGCGAAAGCAGGAATCCAGGCATCGGTTTCCTGGACTCCCGCCTCCGCGGGAGTGACGTGTTTATATATCTTATTTACCGGTCGTGCCGGCCATCATCTCGGAAGCATGTGCCAACGTTTTTGCGGTCACATTTTCACCGGCCATCATTCGGGCGATTTCATCGATGCGTTCATCAGGGGTCAATTTTTGTATGGTGGTTGCTGTCCGTCGGCCCACCACCTGTTTAGTAATTTTAAACTGCTGACGGCCAAATCGGGCGATTTGGGGCAGATGTGTAATACAGATCACCTGGTGAAACCGGGAGAGTTTGGCAAGTTTGTTGCCTACCACTTCTGCAACTGTCCCGCCGATACCGGCATCCACCTCGTCAAAGATAATGGTTTCCACGGCGTCGGTCTGGGCAAGAATGGCCTTTAAAGCGAGTACAATCCGGGAAAGCTCGCCCCCGGACGCAATATCGGACATTGATTTCAGGGCCTCCCCGATATTCGGCGCAATCATAAAACGAACGGTTTCAAAACCCGTTTCCGTCATGAGCCTGTCATTGGAGAGCAGGAAAGGGTCCGGCTCCACGTTAGAAACGCCAGGTGTCAGGGAAACCTGAAAACGGGTCTGATTCATTTTCAGGGTGGCAAGCTCATCCTCTGCAGCACGCGACAGATGTCGCGCCGCTGCCTGCCGCTTTTTGGATAACTGTTCGCAAAGAGCGCCTGTGCGCGCCTTAAGATCTAACAGAGCCTTGTGGCTCTCTGATATTTTCCCGGAGAGGTTTTCAACCTGTGCAAGGGCCTGTTCTATGGTGGCTTCTTTTTCGACAATGTCTTCAAGGGTCCTGCCATATTTCCGCTTCAGCTTGACCAGCAGGTCCATGCGCTCCTCAGCCGCTTCCAGGCGGCTTTCGTCCACTTGAATCTTCCCCAGGTAGGCCCTGAGGGATGTGACCACGTCTTCAACCTTGTAGGCACTTTCCGACAAGGCTTCCGATGACGATTCCAGCTCCGCATCTATCCGGGAAGCATGCGTCAGTTGTTTCCCCACTTCCATAATTCGTTCCACCACCGCACCGGAAGCGCTGTAGAGCGCATCGATGCTGCCGTGAATGACTTCCATGAGCACCTGGGCATTTTTCAGTCGCGCGATCTCCTGCTCCAGCTCTGTGTCCTCACCGACGGTGATGCGTGCCGCCTGGATCTCCTGCTGCTGGAATCGCAACAAATCCAGCTGGTCCTGCTGCCGGTCCTTCGACTTGACAAGTTTGTGATACTGCCGGATCAATGGCAGCAAGCTGTGGAAAGCTTCGTGAACCTTTTTTCGGAGAGGCAGAAGCCCGCCGATCTGATCCAGAATCAAGAGCTGCTGATCTTCTTTCAACAAGCCCTGGTGGGCATGCTGACCCGAAATACTGGCCATGTGCTGCGTCAAGGTCTTCAGCACCTGCATGGTGGAAAGACGGTCGTTGATGTACACCCGATGACGGTCGCTCCGGGAAACAATGCGCCGTATCAGCAAGCCCTCCGACACTGAAAATCCGTGGGTTTCCATAGACTGCGCCACAGGGCTGTCCGGTTCCACCCGGAACAGTGCTTCGACCTCCGCAGATTCCGCACCGGTCCGGACCATCTTTTCGGATGCCCGGCTTCCCAGGATGAGGTTGACGGCATTGATAATGATAGATTTGCCGGCACCGGTTTCACCACTCAGGATGGTCAAACCGTCTTCGAATGTAATACGGATATCGTCGATGATGGCAAATTGGCGAATGGAGAGTTCCTGAAGCATCGCTGGATTTTAGGTTATGCGGATGGCTTTGTAAAGTAGGAATTTAGGCTCCTTTCCCGGAATTGTCGTCTTCATTGGTTTCCGACACTGCATCATAGATATCGATCATTCTGCCGATGTAGAATGTCAGATTGTTATAACGGTTGCCAAAAATCGATAGCAAGTGCGGTTAACCAGGGTAACCGGTAATCTTTCGAATACGTTCGTAAAGCGGCTTCAGGTGCTTGTACATTTTTTTATAGACCTCGTGGTAGAGCGCATCGTACATCTGGTGGGTCTTTGGATCAGGCTCAAACACTTCTCCCACACGCGTCATGGCTTTTACAGCGGATACAAAGCTGTCATGAAAACCGAGACCAACGGCCGCGTCGATAGCCGCGCCGAGACCGGAGGTTTCATAGACATGCGGTTTCCCGGTAGGTAAGCCAAAAACATCTGCGGTGAGCTGCAGGGCGTTATGACTCTGGGAACCACCCCCGGACACACGCAAACTGTTGACGGATGTCCGGCTCCGCTTCTCGATCCGTTCCTTCCCCTCCCGCATGGCATAGGCCAGTCCCTCGATAATGGCACGATAGAGATGGGCCCGTGTGTGGATGTCCCCAAACCCGATAATAGCCCCCTTGGCCTCCGGTCCCGGAGATTTCAAGCCCGGTGTCCAGTATGGTTGAAGAACCAACCCCATGGAGCAGGGCGGAATGTCCTCCAGCAGCTTTTCGAACAATATTTCGGGTGTCAGGCCAGATTTTCTTGCTTCCCTACGCTCGGGATGGCCGAATTCCTCTTTGAACCAGTTGACCATCCAATACCCCCTGAAAACCTGAACTTCCACGGTGTGATACCCGGGGACGGCTGAGGGGTAGGCAGGCAGGAGCGCTATGGGCTCGACATATTTTTTGTGGGTGACATTGATGGTTGCAGTGGTACCATAGCTGAGGCAACCCACGGAAGAGTCCAGGCTCCCGGACCCGATAACCTCGCAGGCTTTATCGGCTGCCGCTGCAATCAGGGGGAGATCTTTGGGAATGCCTGATTCTAAAGATGCTGCGCCGGTGATGGTGCCCAGCACCTGGCCCGGTGGCACCAGGTCCGGCAGCATTTCCTTTTTGATGGGCAGACACCGCCACTTCCAGTCCCAGGAAGACGCCCAGCGCATGTGCCGGTAATCGAAAGGAACATACCCGACCTGGCATCCAATAGAGTCAACAAACTTTCCAATAAGTCTGTGGGTGAGAAATCCGGAGAGGAGCAGGTACTTATGAGTGCTTCCCCAAAGGTCGGGCTGGTATGCATGGATCCAGTTGGCTTCAGCCTCTGCCTGAAAATAGGCAATGGTATCGTTAAGCCTGGCCAGCCTGAACAACGCCCCCCAGGGACCTTTGATGAACGGCAGGCCATGGGTTTTACGCTGGTCGAGCCATAGAATGGCCGGTCTCAGGGGTGTACCCTTTGGGTCGACATTGATTACCGTACCCCTCTGGGTGGTAAGGGTTACACCCGCTATCCGCTCCTTGAACCGACCTTTCTGTTTCCAGATGGCCTGACATGCCTGACAGAGCGCATTCCAAAATACCTCGGGGTCCTGCTCCGCCCAGCCGGGTTGTTTTGAAAAATAAGGCTCGAAACCCACCTGCTCCTTGGCCAGCAGGGTGCCGGTTCCATCAAAAACAAGCGCTTTCAGACTCTGGGTGCCGTTGTCGATGGCCAGAATCAAGTCTTTTTCAGACATATCCTAATTATCCATTTTAGGCCGGCTTTTAGAAGCTTTCTAAAAAATAGGATTTTAGCCCAAGATCAAGGCGGAGCCACGTTTTAACCCGCAGGAATACGTCTGTATTTCGAGGAATTAAAACGAGGGTCCAACGCAGAGATTGTGCCAAAAGACATTTTTGAGATGGTTTCTAATATTTGTGTCGGACCCTGGTAATATTCTCCACCTCTCCCATCACGATAAGCGTTTCCCCGGATGCCAGTAACCGTGTCGGGTCAGGGTTAAATTCGATTTCCTTGTTGTTGTTTCTTACACCCAGCACCAAAAGATCAAATTTCTGTTTGAGCCCTGCATCAACAATATTCTTGTCCAGCAGGGGGGATTTCTCGGCGATAACGATCTCATGTATCCGTAAATTACCCCGACTGCTGCGCAGCATGCTGTCCAGAAAATCAACGGTGGCAGGCCGGATCATCTCGGATGCCATTCGCAGGGCTCCGATATAATTGGGTGAAACAATGCCGTTGGCACCTGCCCGTCTCATTTTGGCTTCAAGTGCGGTATCGGTGGTCCGACTGATAATTCGAATTCTGTTGTTTAGCATCCGCGCACTCATGGTGGTGAACAGATTGTCCTTGTCCGACGCCAGGCTGACGATGATGCCTTTGGCATTTTCAATCCCGGCGGTTTTTAAAATCGCGTCATCCGAAGCATCACCCATAACATAGAGCAGGTCTTCCCAGATAGCCTTACAACGCTCGATGATTTCTTCGTTTTGTTCGACAAGAACTACGGGTTCTCCGTTGAGAATCAGTTCAGCCAGTACCGGCCGACCGGTTTGCCCGCCCCCACAGACAATATAGTGATCCTTCAGCTTCTGAATTCTTTTCTCCATTCTTTTTTTCCTCAATATTCCGGAAAGTTCACCTTCGATGATAATAGCGGTCAATGTACTGATACCGTACAAAATAATCCCCATTCCAAAGGTAATGAGAATCATGGTAAAAAGCTCGGCCGGAACATTTCCCGTGATTTCGATGACCTCACCGTAGCCCACCGTTGTCAGGGAAATGACGGTCATGTAAAGGCAGGTCATAAAACCGTAGTGTGCTTTAAAAATAAAGTAGTACCCGAAGCTCCCCGCCCAGATTACCCAGAAAACTGCAAACAAGGTATAAATTAGCCGCTGTTTAATTTCCATACATCCTTGATATCTGAATTTAGCATTAAAATCAACAGGATAAATGAATTATAAACTTTTGATATTATGGGTATCTTGTTGTGGTTAGAATTCCACCTGCTGAACCAATTCCGTATCTTGAAGAATCTTTCGAATTTGTTTTTGATCGGTTTTGTCGGTAATCGGTTCAACACGGGAGATGGGCGCGCCGGAAGCGTCCGTTTTATATTTCAGATCACGTACGACACCGGGAACACGGGCAAAACAGACACCACCGGTGCCACAGCAGGTGCTGTTCAGAACGGCACAACCGATATAATAGAGGATGGTCTTTTTTTGAAACCGGACAGTTCTTTCCTTTAAAAAAGCATATTCCCCGCCGATGGCGGTAACATTCCGGTTTAATCGCAGATGGGTGTGATCTAACAGCAATCAACACCCCCACAGGAAGCGGTCTCTTTGCCTTTAATCCATGTCTGGATAATATAGGCAGCACATCCGACGCCCGGATCGACAGTGATGGCGTCTACCGGACAATTGGTGGCGCAGGCTCCGCATTCCATACACCCGTCCCTGTCCACGATCCCGGCTTTATGAGCCTTTATTTCAAAAACACCGTGGGGGCAGACGATTTCACAGCTTCCACATCCGGTGCAGACCCCTACATTGAGATTCAAGGTCGTCACACCCGTAAGATATCTAAATTTTTCCATGCGTTCTCCTAATAAAATGCTGATCCGATCCAGCCTGCGATCGCCAGGGTTATTGCCACCGCTTGAAAAGGTATGTCAATACGCATCTCTTTTTCCACTCCCGAAGGGGATGTATAGGGTGTCGACCCCGTAAAATTCATGGCCAGATATGAACTGATGCCAACGATTAAAAGAACCAGGGCCGCAATTGCCGCAAAATTGATGCTCTTTCCCAACAGCATCACCATAGCAGCGCCTATCAGCACCCCCGTAAGAACACCTTTGACCGCAAAAGCCCTACCAGGTATCCAGGGCAGTAACATCGGAGCCACCACGGCACCCGTAAATATCCCGGTTACGCAAGCTGCGATCATGATGAGTCCACGATCCCAGGCCAGGCTGATTGAAAAAAGCCCCGGACCGATACCTGAAAGGACAAAACCCGCCAATAAAATCCAAAAGATGTATTTGCGCAGAAACGAGAGTTCAACCGGTACAAGTATCAATCGCTCCATAAAGGTAAATGTCACATGACGCATGGCTTTATCGGCTTTTAAGCCGGCCTTAAGAAAGGGTTTGACATCTCTCGCCTGAATCGGCCCCCACGTCACCTTGAAACCGCACCCTTTTTTAACTTTTTTTCCGGAAACACCCGTTGCCGACAGTTGGGGCAGAATCAGCCGTCTGTGATTTACAACTTCATGCAGACGGGTCTGATTGACCCGCTGAATAACTTCATCGGTGGAAAATGTTTTTTTCCCGGCTGCACACCAGACATTGACGCCCCTGGTATCCAGAACCAGCACCCAGGTATGCACCCCTTCCAGGTCTTTGCGCAGCGTGTCGAAGGTAAGCTTATAGTTTGCCGTCACCAGAACCGGCGATTCCGGCGTGGCATCGCCAATGCTGTATAGCCCGGGAGCCACCGTATACTGGCTCCTGTTGATCCCCAGGCGAACCTTGATGGTACCCAGAATATCGGGTGTCTCTAGTTTCGTTTTAATTCTGGGAACAGTCCCTGCCGGGGTGGTTTTAAACCCCTCAACAAAACCGCACATATGGTAACCCGGTTTTTCAAAGGGGCTGCTGGCAGGACCTGGCGGAGGCCCGCAACACGCCTCACCCCCCGGCGCTTCCCGGTAAACAGGTAACATTTCCGTCAGCCCCCCGTTGGCACAGGGGGTATTGACAGATTCACAGCAAGCGCTGCTATGCTGAGTTTCAGTTGACATATACTTTCCTATCCTTGCTTTTCCGGTTTTTACATGGAGAGAAGCGCAAATTCAGATGCCCCCCTGCAGTCATCATAAATCATTTGCCTTATATTTGAATAACTCCAGAATGCTCCTGTCCAGGCAGTAGCACGTCCGGGGGCCTTCTATGACACCTTTTACCAGTCCGGAGTCTTTCAATATTTTGAGATGCTGACTCACTGTCGACTGGGCCAGGGGCAACATGTTGACAATCTCTCCACAAATACACTGGTCTGACTCTTGCAGGTATTCAACGATTCGAACCCGGGCCGGATGCCCCAGGGCCTTGCAGATTTTTGAAAATTGTTCTGCTTCCATAAATGTTGTCGTGCTTTCTTTTGGTTCAGCGGTGACACCCGGAACATATGTCTTTCTTTAATCGTACAACGACGATATACGATTAAAGAAAGACAAGTCAAGCAAAATGTTCATGGTGACGAATTTATTGAAGAACAGCACAGCAGAAAAGAAAAACCCTCACTATTGCGGTTCAGAACCCTGATTTTCACATATATCCTGCGAAAGACATAGACTGCACCGATCATCGCTGCATCTCTGGCAGGAAAAACAATTTTGGCAGGGGTGTTTTTGCAGACGTAGCGCATCCTGCTCCGGCACGTAGATCTTTCCTTTGAGATTAGGGAGGGAAATAAAGGGCATCCGATCGACTCCTCACGAGTGTTAAAATATCTTTCCCCATATTAAGAACGACAATAAAAAATGTCAAAACAGCTTTCTTTCAGATAACCCGCAGCCTTTCTTGTATGGGAAAAGGGTTCTTGATAAACGATACCATTTATACTATGCTTTTCGGCACTTGATGTGAACAGGAGCATCACTTTTTTCAATAAATTTTGTATGTTTTAACCTGCGAGGAACGCATGACCGGCAAGACCAGACAGGCACTTCAAATCGGGTGTTGTATTATTGTTATTCTGCTTACCTTTGGCTGTGCCTCGACACCAAAATGCGACTCCAAGGAGGTTCCTGACTGGTTAACCTCCACACCCCATGATGACACCTACTTTTATGCCGTGGGTATTTCAGGGCGTACCAGAAATATCAATGATGCGTGGATTCAAGCAGGGAATCGGGGGAGGGCCGAGCTCGGGCGTGTCATATTTTCGCATGTGTCAAGCCAAGACATGATTATCAACACATCCCGGGGTCAGTATTCAAGCCAGCTTATCGATATTTTATCCGACACGGAGCTCAATTACACGGAAATTATCGAGCGCTGGTATGATCCGTGTGGGGACAATGGCCCGCCCCATTATTATTACGTCCTGGTAAGGTTGGAAAAAAAGACGGCTTCGGTTATATTGCAAAACCTGAAATAGTGTCCATCCACAAATGGCCTTTTCACGCCCTGCCGGTGTTGGGTGCTATGATTTAACGCTTCAAAATAGCTCGCTATTCACCCCAAGGTCACTTCCTGCGGGCGCCTCCGGGTTAAATCTGACGCCCGCCTTGTCGGAACGCGAAAATCCCTATTTCTGGACGGACACGAACTAACACGTCTGACCCTATCGATTTGGGACAGGCAAACACGGTTGGAGACAAATATGCGACAGATCAAATGCTTTCTTTTTGTTTTGATGTGCGTGAGCATGACCCTGTTCCCTTTCCCTTATTCGGCAACACTTCTGGCGCAGGACACGCCAATCAAGAAAATTCAGCTGGAAGACGCTGCTATTTGTCGAAATGTTGTGGATAGGGCACCCATTGGCAGCGGGTCTGTTTTCCATACGAGTATCGGGCGCCTCTACTGCTTCACTAAGGTCGTCGGTGCTAAAACAGATACATCCATCCTTCATCACTGGTACTTGAACGGCAAGCTTAAATCCTCGGTGACACTTCCGGTCAACTCTGCCGCATGGCGTACCTGGAGCTCAAAGGACATTATGCCCGGCGAATCCGGAGACTGGATGGTGGAAGTGTTGACGGCAGATGGTGATGCCCTCGAAAGTATTCTCTTTCTTGTGCAGTGATCACTGTATTTAAATACGGCGGACTTTTTCTCCTGGCTTATCTGTTGGGTTCTATCCCATTTGGTCTCGTTTTATCAGCCCTTTTCAACAAGCAGGACATTCGTCGCAAGGGCAGTGGAAATATCGGCGCAACCAATGTCCTGCGCATTGCCGGCGCTAAACTGGGTCTGCTGACACTTTTTCTGGATGTATTCAAAGGCGCTCTTCCTGTATTCATAGCCATCCAACTGTTGGAAAACCCGGATTCCCCATGGGGACAGGTATATCTATCTCTGATAGCGATATCCGCATTTACAGGACATCTTTACCCCCTATATCTTGGTCTGCGGGGTGGCGGGAAAGGCGTGGCGACGGCGTGGGGATGCTTCCTGATTATCTCCCCCACTTCCGCCCTGGTCGTACTCCTGGTCTTTGTCATGATGGCCTGTGCATCAAACAGGGCATCCATTGCATCCTTGTCCGGGGCCGTTGTTCTGCCCATGGCAATCTGGTATGCCACACATTCAGCAGTACTTACCCTTTGTGCTGTCACGCTCACGGTGTTGATTGCCTGTCGCCACAAGGATAATATTGTACGATTGGCACATGGAACCGAATCCACCATCTGGGGGAATAAGCCCTAAGTTGTACGCGTTAAGCTATCAGCCGCTTACAGCTTAGGGCTTATGACTGCCAGTTAGGTCAGCACCGACCAGACAAGAGCGATAATACCTGCCAAAACAAAATGAGATTCAATCAAGAATTCCAGATGAATACCGGGCAGCATCAATTCTTTTTCGTTGGCCAGCAAAACAAACAGCATCAGGACAGGGCAGATAGCCAGGGCATAACCGAGATGGTTGAAGATGCCGAAAGCACTCGCCAGAACCAGGATCGCCGTTGAAATCAGAAGCAGCAGTTTCAAAATCCGCAAGGTTCGTTTTTCGCCCATGAGAATGGGCAGCGTTTCCTTGCCTACAATTCTGTCCCCCTGCATGTCCAGGACATCGAAAAACGCCGTTCTCACAAACACGAAAAGCGTTGCCCAGAAAAACGTCAAAAGTATGGACAAGTCAAGATCGCCCATCCTTTCGAATGACGGGAATATAGCGCTGACAATACCCCATGCCACTGCAATCAGAATGGTTTTTGACCCCGGAATATCCTTTATCCGCTTGTATTTCGGCTGCTTCGGTAACCAGTCGGGTATCAACTTCAGGTTGTATGAAAACCCAAAAATGCTCATGACCAGAAGAATGATAAATGGCATCCACCCCATACCATAGGCTGTCAGCAAGCCGGCACCACCGGCAGCTATGGCCAGAATCGACAGCAGTAGCCGGTAGCGGATGTAAAACTCAGACCGGTCCGGGTCATTGAACCGATCGGATTGTCTTCCCATCAGATGGTTCAGGATGTGCATGGACTGAACGTAGAGTGCGGCGATGAGCATCTGTGGAAAAAAAGATTCGATTCCCTGTAGTCTGGCACTGGCAAAACAGAGAGATCCAGCCCCGACAGCGACAACAATATTTGTCAACAAAAGGGCTCGCTGAAATAGATAGAGTGGTTTTCGCCAGGTAAACGCGCCCTTGGTGGGCAGGGTTTCAAGTTTTCGGTAAACCCGTTTAATAATCCAGTTCGGCGTACTGGCACCGGCAGTGATGCCGATGCACTTGGCCAGGGAAAGAGCCTCCAGGTCGAGTTCGGATTCGGTTTCGATATGATAGACCGGTTTCCCAGCCTGCAAGGCGATTTCAGACAACCGCTGGGTATTGCCGCTGTTATGTCCACCAACGACGATGACTGCATCCACCAACTTCGTGATACGACGAACTTCCGCCTGGCGACGTTCTGTCGAATCACAAATCGTGTTATAAATCTTATAGTGCGGATATTGTTCAGAAACCCATTTTCTGACATCATCAAAAAGACGCACATTCTGGGTTGTCTGGGCAACAATGATGGCTTTTTCAAATTCGGGCAACTCGTTCAGTGCCTGAAAATTGTCCGCCACGTATCCGCGGCCCCCTGCATAACCTAAAAGACCAACAACCTCTGGATGGTCCTTGTCACCGACGATGATGGATGCGTAACCTTTCTGGGCATGCTTTCGAATAATTGTTTGGACCTTGATGACCCGTGG
>JASJGV010000011.1:0-5045 GCA_033791325.1 Desulfobacterales bacterium
GGGTCAAAGGTTTCAGTTTCTGATTTAGACTATCAGGTGAAGTACCAGCGCGCCTTCGAGGCTGTGCTCTGGTCGATGCCGGCTGTTTCTATTTATGGCTTTACCCATGCGACTGAGGCCATCGGAGGTGGAGATAATACAGTTCTGGCTTTCTCGGAGCCGGCCGGACCGAATGTGGAGTTACTGACCGCTAATAATGTCACCCCATACCTTAATTTTCAAGGCAAACCAGAAAAATCTTTTGACCTGTCGTCCACCTGAAAACTAAAGTTTATACTTTCATTGACAGGTGCCATCACTTCTGTGATAGATTTCTTTTTGGTCTTAAGAGACGTCTTTGTTGTGTGTCTTATGATTCAAATGCTTCCTCACCCAATTTTAGTGGATCACATAGTTTATAACTCTTGTTAAACACCCAGATATTTTCCAACTTTTTCAGGGTTTCGTCTAAAATCGTCACCCTTAATTTCAAGCGCTGATTGGCCATTGAGGAATACATATGCTCTATGTGCCAGAGTTCTTGCCATCTCCAGATTCTGTTCCACAAGAAGAATCGACATGCCATCATCTATTAAATGACGACAAATTTCTTGTACACGTTGAATCACTTGTTGTGAAAGCCCTTCGGATGGTTCATCCATAAGTAATAAATTAGGATTGGTCATTAGTGCTCTTGCCATGGCCAACATTTGTTGTTCTCCGCCACTTAAACGAGTCCCACCAACATTGGCTCGTGTTTTCAATTCCGGGAACATTTTGTAAATTTGATTGATAGTCCATTTCGAATTCTTAGCGGCATTTGAACCAGCAAAACGATTTTTTTCTTACACATTAAGAGAGTGGAAAAGAAGCCTGCCTTGCGGCACATAACCGATGCCATGACTGGCAATCTCGTGAATGGGTAGTTCAATGGTTTCCTGGCCATCAATAATGATGGAGCCTGATCGCTTCACCGGTGGAAAATTCAAAATGGATCGAAGCAAAGTAGTTTTGCCCATTCCGTTACGACCAACCACCACCACCAGTTCCCCATGCTTAATATTCAGGTTCACGTCCTGAAGTGCGTGGCTCTTTCCATAGAATGCATTTAATTTTGATATATTCAAAAGTGTATCAGGCATGTTTTTGTCCATTGGCTTCAGTGCTTAAAGTATAGATTTCTCGAACTTTTTTGTCCACTCTGATCTCGGTAGGAGTGCCGTCAGCAATAATCCGTCCCTGGTGGAGTACCGATACTTTATCAGCAAGGCTAAAGGCGATATCGATATCGTGTTCAATAACCAGAATAGTGATGTGGGAGCGTAAAATCATTATCAAATATGTCATAAAGGATCGTTCATTGTCTGACAGACCCGCCATTGGTTCATCGAGCAAGAGAATTTTAGGCTGATGCGCAAGGGTCATGGCCAATTCCAGCTGACGATGTTCTCCATGTGACATATCCAGAACCTTTGTTTCCAATTTGTCGGCGAGACCTGCCTCATCAGCAGCCTGTTCTAATTGTTCGATCTGGTCCGTGTATTTGAACCAGGGTTTGAAAAGAATGGACAATATGCCGCTTGGGGCCTTGCTGCGCTTCCATACCGAAAGAAACAGGTTCTCTCGAACCGTCATCTCCATAAATAAATTGGAGGACTGGTAGGTCCGCCCCATTCCAAGCTCAATACGCTGTTGTACGGGTTTTTGCGTCAGATCCTTATCAAAGATGACAATCTTGCCTTTGTCTAAAACGGTCTCTCCTGAAATAAGGCTGAAAAAGGTGCTTTTCCCGGCCCCATTGGGCCCGATTACAGCCCGACTTTCGCCAACAGCTACTTGCATATTCACGTCGACTACTGCGTCGATGCCGCCAAATGATTTCGATATCCCTGTAAGGTTCAAAGCCAATTGTTGATCAGTCCCAATGGTTGCCATAGTTTTAAGCTCCGTTTTTTACTTCCATCCGCCGTTGGTTTTTAGTTTTTCAACGTAGTCTTTACCGAAATGCTTTTCTATTTCTTTAAAGTACTCCGCTTTTTTTCCAGGAGGATAATCCCGAGTGGTCGCAGGTGCTGCCATGTATTTATCTGCCATGTCAGCATAAGGACCGAATTGGGATACGTTCTCGTAAGTTTTTACCGCAATATTTTTTAGCTGGCCATTCTCCTTCACGACCTTTTTAATATAAATGTTTTGTGTAGGATTGCCGTACTTATCAAAAAAGAAGGGTCCCCGGGGAGAATCATCATTGCCCATCTTAACTGCGCGAACCGCTTTTAAAAAAGCGTTCGGATCGTCAACCTTGCCATTCGTCGTTTCCATGGCCTTAAAGGCAACGTTTACACAGTCATACCCCTGCATAGCAATCACATCTGGGTAGTGACCATATTCTTTTTTAAAGTTTTCTCTGAATCTTTGGTTAGCATTTGAGGGATTACCGTCATAATAATGCAGTGAAGAATATACGCCAAGCGCACTGTCCCCTAGTTCAGGTAGCATTGATACGATGGGTACATTCGCCTGACCCAGTATTTGAGGATACTTTTTGTCCAGACCAAATTGTTTCCATTGTTTAAAAAAAGCCACAACCTGTGCACCACCGGAATTGTTCAATACGGCATCGTATTCACCTGACATGCTTGCCAGGCGGGCCATGATGGAGCTAAAATCAACCGCTTCCACATCATGCCAGATTCGAAGAACCTCTTCGCCACCATTTTCAATGAAACCACGTATGAAACCTGCCGCCTGATCCCAGGGGTATGAGTAATCTTGCCCTACGATAATGATTTTTTTGTAGCCCAGGTCTTTAGCGCAATACTGACCAAAGTTAAAAATTACCTGTGCCCCGGTCCATCCCGGACGAACCACACTATTGGTTGCTTTACGCATGGTGATGTCTTCTGGAGCAGAATACCCGATAAGAACAGGTATCTCAGGGTTACGAGCACCCCAATCAACTGCAGCCATACCTTCATGGCCAAGTGATGGGCCAATAATAAAATGAACTTTGTCTCGATTCTTAAGAGAATCCAGTTTGGTGATCATTACTTCTACATCCGCTTTTGTATCCTCGGTAAACAGTTTAATCGGGGTGCCATTAAATTCATAGTTGTGTTCTTTAAGGGCAAGCTTGACTCCATTCAGTCCACCCCCTCCAAAGATTGTGGCCCATCCGGTTGTGGGACCGATGTGACCGATGCGGATTTCGTCAGCAGCAAAAGCCGATCCAGACGAAAAAACAGCCAAAGTGAAGATTCCAGCGATTAACATTAAGATCTTTCCTTTTGTCATGTGTTCCTCCTTGTGCTTTGGTACATTAAAGGTTGACCTGATTTACTTATCTGACACTGATGAACGCTCTTTCTTAAGCAACCCCAGAGCGCTTAATGCTTGTTTTGACAGTTTTTCAAGTACCTGTTGTGATGATCCCAGAATGCCCTTAGGGGCGAACAAGACGACCACTAAAAACATGATTCCCATGATTAATTGATATCGATCAGTAACCCCGCTGAGAACGACATCAAGGGTTTTAAGGATTGCTGTTCCCAAAATAGCGCCACCAATACTGTTTATACCGCCTAAAATGCCTGCCAATAATGTGTCTACGTTGGCTGATAGAGATGCAGAGTGTGGATTGATGAGTCCGGTGAAGTAAGCAAAGAATACCCCACCCATGGCGGATACGAATGCAGCAAAAACAAACGCCAGATAGCGCAGGGTTGCCACACGATAGCCCAACATTGCCATACGGGTATCGCTATCCCGAACACCCTTAACCATTAGTCCAAAAGGTGAACGCCGCAGCGCATATAGGAATCCGGTTACACCAATAAAAAATACCAATTGAAAAAAATAAAAAACTGATTTGGATTTTTCAGTGGAAAAACCGAATAAAACAGGGGCATAAATGTTGGTAATGCCGGAATCTCCGTTGGTCATGGACGCCCATTGGCTGGCCAATGAATAGAATAGTTGGCCCAGTACAAGGGTAAGCATAAGAAAATACACCCCTTTGGCACGTATGGCCAGAAATCCGAACACCATGGCGACCAAAACTGCCCCGGTTATACCAGCCAGAGCCGGGATGGGAAAAGGCAGGTGAACCCGCGTCTGCAAGATGGCCACAATATAACCTGAAATACCGAAAAAAGAGGCCTGCATCAAGGAGACAACCCCCAGCTCTCCGGACAGATAGCATAGGCTCATGGTCAGCATGCTGAAAAACATGACCCGAATTGACATCATGGTAAAATAGTCGGACGTCATCCAGGGGATGGCTACCAGAAACAATAGCATAACAAGGCCGACAATAAATTTACCGGTAAGGGTTAACTGAATATTCATATTTCTCCTTTGCCAAACAAACCCTGTGGCCGGATAGAAAGAATGATGGCGACGGGTAAAAACAGGATAAATGAAGAAAATTCAGGGATCATACCGGTGGTGAAACTATATACCATACCGGTTATAAGCGCCCCGACAGCTGTGCCACCCAGGCTTCCCATACCGCCAATGGTGATAACAATCAGGGTTAGCGTAAGAATCCGCCAGTCTTCGCCCACCACCAGCATCATGAATGTACCCCCCACTACACCTGCGGCTCCAGCCAGAAAACCAGAGAGAGCAAAGACCAGTGTGAAAATACGTTTCACATTCACGCCCATGGCTGCAACCATATTGAAATTATCCACCCCTGCCCGAATGGTAATTCCCAGATTGGTTTTTTTTAGGAATAACCATAAGCCCATACCCAGAGCAGCCGCCACGACCAACATGAAAAGACGGTAAATAGGATAGTATATATTAAGGACTGGAATTTCCCAGGCACCATTGAGTATGGCAGGGATTTCAATTGTCTTGGGATAGCCACCAAAAATTACCAACGTCAGATCGGAAATGATAATGGCAACTGAGAGCGAAATGAGTGTTTCCGACATGTCATTTCCCCTGGCTTTTCGTAGAAGAAAACGTTCCTCAAATAAAGCCAAGACAGTGATTGAAGCGCCAGCGGTAAAGATCGCAAGCAACCAGCTACCGGTTGCATTGAGCACTGAAAGACCAAT
>JASJGV010000012.1:0-15685 GCA_033791325.1 Desulfobacterales bacterium
GTTCTGAATCACTTTCTTTACCGCAATTTCAACTTTTTTCATGTTGAGCGTGTACGGTATATCTGCCACCGGGATAATTTTTGCCGGAACATGTCTGGGTGATGCATTTGTCCGGATAGTGGCTTTGATTTTTTGCTTGATGGCTTCCGTCAAGTCAACACCTTCAGCCATTTTGACGAAAAGTATGACCCGAACGTCATTTTCCCAGTTCTGACCCACCACGACACTGTCTGCAACTTCATCGATCTGATCGATCTGACGGTAAATCTCGGCCGTTCCGATTCTGACACCACCCGGATTCAATGTGGCATCGGATCGTCCGAACATGATGATGCCGCCCCTTTTCGTTATAACGATATAATCCCCATGACGCCAGACATTGGGATAAACATCAAAATAGGCAGAATGGTATTTTTTGCCATCCGAGTCTTCCCAGAAATAGATGGGCATGGAGGGGAAGGGGTCCGTACAAACCAGCTCTGCCTGCTGTTTGATGACCGGCCGGCCATTTTCATCATAAGCCTTCACGTTCATCGCCAGCCCCCTGCACTGCAATTCACCGGCATAAACCGGTCCCATGGGATTTCCCAGGGCAAAACATCCGTTGATGTCTGTACCACCGGCGATGGATGCCACCTGCAAATCGGATTTGACGGTGTCGTATATGAATTCAAATCCTTCGTCGGAAAGTGGTGACCCGGTCGACAGCACAGCTCGAAGGGAGCTCAGGTCATAAACCTTTCCCGGTTCCAATCCTGAATTCTGGAGCGCAGCAATATACCCGGCACTGGTCCCGAAAATAGTAATTTTTTCATCCTGGGCCATCTGCCAGAGAACATCCGGGGACGGATGGAACGGATTGCCATCGTACAACACCAGTGTTGCGCCGATGGACAAGGAACTCACAAGCCAGTTCCACATCATCCACCCGCATGTCGTAAAATAAAAAATTGTGTCATCCCGCTTCAGATCCGTGTGCAACATGAGTTCTTTCATGTGATGGATGAGAATGCCCCCGGCACCCTGTACCATACACTTGGGAAGTCCCGTTGTCCCGGAAGAGTACATGATATAGAGGGGATGATCAAAAGGCAACTGCTCAAACCGCAGCGTGAGGCCCGACTCATCAGACCTGAAGTCGTTGTAACTTACCGCGTTCTGCACAGCATGAATGTCCGGTGCGTTTTCCGTGTAGGGAACAACCACAATCGTTTCAATAGAAGGCAACTCTTTCAATATATTTGCGATTCGATCCAGGCAACCAATACGTTTCCCTTTGAAAAAATAACCGTCGGCCGTAAAGAGCACCTTGGGTTTAATCTGACCGAATCGATCCAATACACCCTTGATTCCGAAATCCGGAGAACACGAAGACCATGTTGCCCCCAGACTCGTGGCGGCCAGCATGGCAACAACAGTCTCCGCCATATTGGGCATGAATCCAACGACCCTGTCACCGGGTTCGACTCCCATGTTTCTCAGAGACTCCGCGATTCTTGCCACCTCATCATAGAGTTGTGCATAGGTCATCTTCCTGCGGACCTGACTCTCCCCATTGAATATCAAGGCGATCTGATCGTCGCGGTAACGCAAAAGATTTTCTGCAAAATTAAGACGAGCGCCCGGAAACCACCTGGCTCCAGGCATTTTTCCCAGGTCATCGACAACCTGCGGGGCGTTTTTGGAGGCAATGATATCGGCAAAATCCCACATGGCCGCCCAAAATTCAGGAATATGGTCTATGGACCACTTATGGAGATCGGAATACTCGGAAAAATTCTCTTGGTGTTTTTCATTGATGGCACACATGAAACGGAACATGTTTGTCTTCTTGATCCGTTGTTCGGAGGGTTCCCACAACAATCGAGCCATTTGAATACTCCTCTATTGATAAAGATACCCCTAATAAGGTAATAGACACTTTACGGTTGCATTTAGCTTAAAGGTAACTAGAATCTCTGCATGGTTTATCATCATGACTGACGGTAAACATCGGGTGGGCAAAAATCAATTACCCGACACGGACTTATCATTAACAGTAATTGCTGGGTTTTTCAACTCACTATCTGTCACCGTGACTCGGTATTGAAAAAGACAACACCCCGGATATTGAGCCGGCAACAACTTAAAAACCCGGCAAATCCATTGATAGAAGGTCAACACTATGCACTATGAAGGAATGATTATCCGCCCCCCCAGTGAAGCAAACAGCATTCTGCTTCAGGTGACCGTGGGGTGTTCACACAACAAATGTACATTTTGCGGGACGTATACAGGAGAAAGATTTAAAATCAAGCCGGATGAGATTGTCGAGCAGGATATTCAATTTGCAAAAGAATACTGCCGGCGGCAACGGCGTGTTTTTCTGTGTGACGGTGATGCGCTCATTCTTCCACAGAAGCGTCTGGTGAACATTCTGAAAAAAATCAGGAAGAACCTCCCCTGGGTCACCCGAGTCGGCGTTTATGCCAACACCAAAAGCATCAAGATGAAAACGGCTGATGAGCTTACAGAACTTCATCAGCTTGGATTGGGCATTGCCTACATGGGTCTGGAAACAGGGGATGACGACACCCTGAAGGCTGTTCGAAAAGGGGCGACTGCCGAAAAAATGATTGCCATGGGCAAAAAGATCCGGGAAGCCGGTATCAAGCTGTCCATAACCGTCCTGCTTGGCCTGGCTGGCAGGGAACGATCCATGATCCATGCACAGGAAACAGGAAATGTGCTATCGGCCATCGACCCGGAATTCGTGGGTGCCCTCAGCTTGATGCTTATTCCAGGAACACCCCTCTATAATGACCACGAGAAAGGGATTTTTCCCTTACTGGAACCGGATGAGATGCTCAAGGAATTACGGCAGATGATTGCCCATACCTATCTCACCAAGGGCCTGTTTCACGCGAACCATGCTTCCAATTATCTTCCCATCAGAGCACGAATGCCAAAAGACAAGGAACGAACCCTCCAACAGATCGATCAGGCTCTGGCCGGGAAAGTTGCCCTCAAACCGGAGTGGATGCGGGCGTTATAACTGATAGCTGTAAGCCATTAGCCGCTTATCGCTTACAGCAAAGAGAGTATTAAACAGTTGAGGTAAATGGGTGCTATTTTGCCCATAATCCCTGACACAACCAAGGTATAGTAACCCATGGATTTTCAAATATTTTTAACCACGTTCGGTATGGTCTTCCTGGCCGAGTTGGGCGACAAAACCCAGCTGGCTACATTTTGTCTGGCAGCTGACTGCGACCCAAAAGTCTCCGTCTTTTTGGGTGCCGCCCTGGCACTGGTACTGAGTACACTCATAGCCGTTGTTTTAGGTTCGACATTGAGCCGACTCGTTCCGGAAAGTTATATCAAGATCGGCGCAGGCATCTTCTTTGTTGTCGCCGGTGTCTGGATGCTGGTAGGAGCGGGCCGGTCTCTGATGTCGTAAGATCGATGCCGGATACCGTTTTGGCGTTTTTCGAAAGAATCGGAACTGATCAATCTATAGGGCATAATTAGACCAAGAGTAGTGGCACCAACACTGCAAATAAATTTTCGGAGAAAATTTATTAATGAAAGAATTTTTTAAGGTCACTGATCTCGAAACAGTTCTCGGGTGGACATCTCTTTTTCAACCTGTGGAAAAAGAAACCATCTCCCTGACCAGCGCGCTAGGCAGAATTCTTGGAGTGAACATCCAATCGGAGATCAACCTGCCGGATTTTCCACGGGCGATCATGGATGGATATGCCGTGAGAGCCGCATCGACGTTTGGGGCATCTGAAGGAAACCCTGCGTATTTGAACATCACAGGCACCATCGCCATGGGTGAAAACCCGACACTCTCCATCAAGCCGGGCGAAACCGCCAAAATCTCCACCGGGGGTATGCTACCCGGGGGTGCCGACAGCGTTGTCATGATTGAGCACACAGATGTCATCGATGATACGACCATTGAAGTATATCGCAGTGTAGCACCGGGGCAGCATATGATTCAAGTCGGTGAAGATATCCAGGTCAGCGAAACCATCCTGTTTCAAGGGCAGCAGCTGCGACCGCAGGAAATCGGCATTCTTGCAGCCCTTGGAATCGAAACGGTTTCCGTGTATCGGCAACCGGTCATCAGTATTATTTCCACGGGTGATGAGGTTCTTCCCATCAATGAAACACCAGCCCTGGGTAAAATTCGGGACATCAATTCCTATACCCTTTCCGGTCAGGTAGCACAAGCCGGCGGCCTGCCTGTTCAGATGGGTATTGTAAATGATGATTTCCAGGCCCTTCGAGACATGTGTCAAGACGCCATCCAGCGGTCGGATATGGTTTTTGTTTCCGGGGGGAGTTCGGTGGGAATACGTGATTTTACCATAGAGGTGCTTTCCGCCATACCCGATGCAGAAATCCTCGCGCATGGCATTTCCATAAGCCCCGGAAAACCCACCATCCTGGCAAAAGTCGGTAATACAATCTTCTGGGGACTGCCGGGTCACGTGACATCGGCCATGGTCGTTTTTCACGTGGTGGTCCGCCCGTTTCTGGAATATATCGGTGGTAAAAACCCGGCGCATGAAAATACACGGTCGTGCTACGCGCGATTGAAAAGAAACCTGTCATCAAAGCAGGGGCGCGTCGATTACATCCGCGTAAAACTGCATCACGAGGATGGCACCCTGTCCGCGGAACCGGTTCTGGGCAAGTCAGGACTGATTCACACCATGGCAAAAGCGGATGGGCTTGTCAGAATCGAAAAAAACACGGAAGGTCTGGACAAGGGAACCATTGTCGAAGTGGCTCTTCTGATATAATACGTCTGGTGAGAAAATGAACAAAAAACGGAACGTCTATCTCAAGATGAAAACAC
Organism: Desulfobacterales bacterium; assembly: GCA_033791325.1. Lineage (GTDB taxonomy): Bacteria > Desulfobacterota > Desulfobacteria > Desulfobacterales > B30-G6 > B30-G6. Next base: position 4,853 of record JASJGV010000012.1, read on the forward strand.
TGGTTGAAGCCAGAAAAATTATCTTGAACGAATTTGATACAACCAGCCATTGGGCAATGGAAACAATCGCTGTACCGGATACCGTGGGCAGAGTTCTGGCGGAGCCGGTTCATGCCCGTTTCTCAGCACCCCACTTTCATGCGGCCGCAATGGATGGCATAGCAGTTAAAGCGTCCGAGACCTTCGGTGCCAGCGAGGCACAGCCAAAACAGCTTGTCGCCGGCAGAGACGCATATTGGGTCAACACCGGTCATGTTCTTCCGGGCAATACCGATGCCGTTATTATGATTGAACACATCAATGTGATCGACAAAGCAATCCTCGAAATCGATTCGCCGGCATTTCCCTGGCAGCATATTCGAAAAATCGGGGAAGACATCGTTGCCACGGAATTGCTATTTCCCCAGAATCATCTCATCACCCCTTATTGTTTAGGAGCCCTGCTGTCCGGTGGTATTTTCTCGGTAAAAGTGAAGAAAAAGCCGAAGATACTGATTATCCCCACCGGCTCGGAGCTGGTTGACTGGCAGCAGCTGGAGAACAAAGAACTCCAACCCGGCCAGGTTCTGGATGCCAACTCTTATGTCCTTGGCAGTCTTGCAACAGCTTCCGGGGCCACCGTCATTCGTCATGAACCATTGATGGACGACCCGGCAACGCTCACAGAGAACGTTCGCCTGGCCGTCCATTCAGATGCCGATATCATTCTCACTGTGGGCGGATCCTCCGCCGGATCCAAAGATTATTCAAAAGATGTTATTGCTGCCTTGGGTGATATCCTGGTTCATGGGGTAACGATTATGCCCGGCAAACCCGTCATCGTCGGAAATATCAATAACAAGCCGATTTTCGGTATTCCCGGTTACCCTGTTTCGGCCATTATCGCTTTTGAACAGTTTGTTCAACCATTGATCGACCAGTTTCTGGGACAACCTGAAAAAATACGGCAGACCATACCCGTGGAACCCACCCGAAAGATTGCCTCAAAACTCGGGCTCGAAGAATTTATACGGGTAAAGCTCGGTCTGGTGGGTAATCGCATCGTGGCTACGCCCTTACCAAGAGGTGCCGGGTGCATTACCAGTATCACAGAAGCCGACGGTATCATCCGTGTTCCCAGCCACGTGGAGGGTATCAAGGACAACGATGACGTTTCAGCAGAACTTCTGCGGCCCATCAGCGCGATTCAAAATACCCTGGTTGCAGTAGGTAGCCACGATAACACTCTCGATGTTCTGGCAGACCAGATCAAAGCCGAAAAATCAAATCTAACGCTCTCTTCCAGCCATGTCGGCAGCATGGGAGGTTTGATGGCCATCAAAAAAGGCGTGTGCCATATGGCCGGTTCTCACCTCCTGGACACGGAAGACGGTTCCTATAATATCCGATATTTGAAAAAATATCTGCCGGAGATGGCTGTCAAACTGGTCAATCTGGTTTACCGTGACCAGGGATTCATCGTTCCCAAAGGGAACCCCAAAGGTATCAATGGGATCGAAGATATCTGCCGGGAAGATATCCGGTTTATCAACCGGCAGGGTGGCTCCGGAACCCGTATTCTCCTGGATTATCGCCTGGGACAATCCGGACTCGACGCTGGTATGATCAACGGTTATGAGATAGAAGAGTTTACCCACATGTCGGTGGCGGTGGCCGTTCTCAGTGGTACCGTTGACGTGGGGCTCGGTATCTATGCTGCGGCAAAAGCCCTTGACCTGGACTTTGTTCCCATGGTCACCGAACAGTACGACCTGGTGATACCCCAGATTTACATTGACATGAAGCAGATGCAAATCCTATTGGATATCATTAACTCGGGAACGTTCAAAAGACGAGTGGAAGCCCTGGGAGGTTACAGCACCGAAAAAACCGGCACCGTGATTCTTTGACACAATTCTCCAGGCTGAGGCGAAAACATGGTAGCAGCGGTTTCTTATGAAGCAATCGACCATACAGCGGATTTTGGCCTTCGCGTGTTTGGGGACAACCCGATAGATCTTTTCCAGAACTCGGCAATGGCCCTGATGGACCAGGTTGTGGAAACGGCGAGCCTCCCGCCTCAAAAAGAAATAAGGCTCTCCATAAAAGGAAATGACTGGCCGGACCTGATGGTCAACTGGCTTAGAGAAATACTGTATTTGTGGTCAGGAAAAGCACTTCTCACCCGGTCAGTTCAAATCCAATCCATTACAGAAAAAAGCCTGTCTTCACATGTATGGGTGGATCTGTTTTCACCCCAGCGCCACACGTTGATATCTGAGATCAAGGCGGTAACTTATCACCAGATTCAGGTGCTGGACAGGGGTGGTTTGTGGGAAGCCACTGTTATTTTTGACACCTGAATGAAATCCTGAAATCGATTTGGGAGAAAGGGAAAGGAAATGAGTTTTATTCTGAAACGGAATGCAGGCTTTTGGTTGATCATGATTATTTTTTTCAACCCTTTTGTGTGCCGGGCAGCAGAAATCAATGCGGGAGATTGGAGACTCAATGTCGGCGGTGCCCTGAGAATAAGCTATAACAATGAAGACTGCGATGGTGACTGTCATGATATCTGGCGTACAACCGACACCCAGACAACCGCCTACAAAGACTCCAACACCTACTTGACAGGGGATATTTCCGAGGTATCCATCAGCGGTTCCCGGCAGATGGATATCGGTATGAAAGCAATTTTCAAGACAGAATGGCGAATCGATACGCCGCAAGGTGACGATGACACAATCCTCAGTGATCACGAACAGTATCTCGGCGTGGACGCCCCCTGGGGTCTAGCCAGAGCCGGTACCATCGAAACACCATATATGCAGACCGGCAACATGCTGGACCCTTTTTCAAGCGATGCACTCTCGACTCGTTTTTTTGTAGACATTCAGTCTGCACTGCACCACAATACAGGTAAAGGACGTGGGCGCGCAACCAACACCCTTCGCTATGACTCGCCTATATCGAAAAACGGAGTAACATCCCAGCTGTTTATGACCATTGACAGCAGTGATGATTCGGACAATGCTTTCGGCGGAGGGCTTATCTACACCTCGGAGACCATGACACTGTTCCTGCAGTATTATGACAACGGTGAAAGCGGGGATGACGAGGCCGCCAAGTTTGGTGCAAAAGTCGGTTCAGACACTTTTTCGGTCTTTGGCCAGTACGAATACGACAAGGGCTTGATCTCCCTGTCTGAGGACCTCTCCTCACTCAGTACCGATGAAGGGAACACGGCCAATGGCGACAACACATTCTCAGGCAATAAAACAACTGGAGCAGATGTCTGGTTTCTGGGTGCCTCTTATAACACAGGAAAGGTCACTCTCCTTTATGAATACGGCAGACGAAAAGATTCCGACAAGGGCAAGATGAACAAGGACGGTCATACCGGATGGGTTATAGGTATGAGTTTACACCTGGACAAATACCTTTATTGCTATCTGGGATATCTCGAAAAAGATTTTAACAACAACGACAAGGATAAAGACACACGTTATACCTTTGGTGTTACACTGACTTTTTAACGGGAACGAATCTCTACCATGGCCTCGGTGGCAGCCTCCTTGACGTCCTCGAGATATTCACCGGATGAAATTTTTTCGAGAAAATCGAGAATCTGCTCATCACCCGTTGCGCCCATGATATAAAGAATATCCCCCTTCACGGTATCGACCTGTTGTTCAAACCGTTCCGAAAGGGGTACTGCCATGCGGACAGCCAGTGGCATACATTTTTCGGCAATTTCTTCGGCCACTGCCATGGCGCCCAGACGGGTCGAAAACGCCTCATGAGTCAGCAGGTCGAGAAACGCAGGAAATATGCGTCCCGCTTTCAGCATCATTTCGGCCAGTCGATAGGCTTCACCGTCGGATATCATGGATGTAAGTGTCCCCGCACTCAGCAAGGAAGAATCGCGGTGCCGAATGGTACTGAGAAGCTCATTGCCGTCTACTGGACCGGTCCAGCGGAACTGGTCGTCCAGAATTACTGTCGGAACAGATCGGATATGATCGTTCTCCACCATTTCAGGAAATAACAAGCCGTCGATAATTTTGAGTTGGATGTTGGTGTTCTGCAAGACCAATGACACCAGCTTCCTTACCACAGCGGGGCAGAAAGTACACACACTCGACATGTACAGTTTCAGCATCGCTGGAATTTCAAAGCCCTTGACCGGCCCGACCTGTGTGCCTGTTCTGTTTAGTTCAGAAACATCAGCCAGCATGTCAAGAAAGGGCGGCAGTTCCATTCCATGAGGGGCAGCATGGTAGACGATGGATGAGATGGCATAAAGCCCGGGCATTGAATCCACCCTGTCATCTGCTTCAATGGTCATTCGGATTTTGGGCGCATTCTCGACCAATTCTCTGCTGAATGTCTTCAATATCTGACTGCGGGCATCACCGTTCATGATCAGCCAAATCTCTAAAGGCTGCATCAGTCTGTCGTTCAGTTCGGCAACCTGTTTTTTTTCTTCCGCTAACACGTATCTACCTCTCTATATATGGATAAAGATTTTAACTTGAGGATCCCGGCACCTTAGGTTAAAATAGTATAAAATTCGTTTCATCCATACGCAAACAAATTTATCATGGACCTGAAAAACTGTTACAAAATTCTGGAGATTCAGGAAACCGCCTCCTTATCAGAAATCAAACATGCCTACCGGGACATGATCGGTATATGGCACCCGGACAGGTACGTCCAGAATCCACGGCTCCATGAAAAGGCCACGGAAAAGCTGAAAGAGCTCAACGTTGCCTACAATGAACTTCGCAACCGACTGACATCCGGTATTGTCAATCGCGATGTAAAACCGTCCTCCTCAAAAAACGATGCCCATCTGATCATCGTGAGATGCCCTGGTTGTCAGAAAAAAAATCGCATAAAGGCAGGGTTCGTAAAACGCCATCCCAGATGCGGGGCCTGTGGAATTCTTCTTTTTCACAAGAAACAGACCCACACAACCGGACCGTCAGCATCCATGCCCAATGAAAAACCCTCCAGTCGTAAAAAGGGATTCCAGGAGGCACCGGCCCCCCGGAATCCCTTTTTAAAAAAGAAACGACGCTTCTGGAACAAGTGGACACTCCTGCTGTTGGCGGCCGGCATCGGACTAGCGATTGCCAGCAGCGGTGGAATACGCCATCGACTGACCAAACAAATTGAACAGATTTCAGGAGGATTGTATAACGATTATTTCAAGACCCCTGCCCTGACATATCAAACGGAAAATAGTATGGCAGCACCGTCCACCGTCATTCTGCAAATCCAACAGGATCTCCAGGAATTAGGTTATGATACCGGTCCGTTGGATGGCACCTGGGGAGAACACACCCTGGCAGCTGTCCGGCAATTTAGGACGGACTATTTTCTTGTATTTCGAGTGGAGGATGCCACTGAAACCACAAAGGCCCTGCAACGGCAGCATTCGATTGCCAAGCTGTATCCGGATTGGTTCGAAATTGTCAAAAGCGATCGTTTCAAATGGTGGATCGAACAACAGGTCATGACCTCTCCCGAAATATGTCGGGAAATCCTTGCATCCGGGGAAGTGCGGCAGGTAAGATCTCTTCTGGACTGGTACCAGTTCGACCACTTACAGCCAAAACCCGTACCCATGCCGCGAAACGGAACCCTCAAGAAAGGCTATAGTAAAGGCTTAGCACCGCTTACCATCCAGACACGAAACGATGGCAGGCATTATTACTTGAAATTGCTCAATACATTGAACGGTTCGGAAACGCTCTCCGCTTTTATCAGAGCGGGTTCTGTTTTTGTCGAACATGTGCCCGTTGGAAAATACGAACTGAAATATGCCGTGGGGGAGTCCTGGTATGGGATCCGGTGGCTTTTCGGCCCCAAAACCGTTTTCAGAAAAATGGATCAGGTGTTTGAATTCAAGATCCAGAGCAACGAAGTTTCCGGATACAAATTGGATCTCTACCTCCGACCCATAAGCACTGCAGACGTCAGGAAGAACTTTGCCTTCGATTTCTGAGCCGCAGCAGGTTTACGTTAACGATACCCTGATGAGAAAAAAAAGAATGAAATTAAGACAAATTACGCCATACAAGTGGGAGCTTCCAAAAACCGGGAAAATGCGTGTTCCGGGAATCATCTATGCAGAAAGCGACATGCTCCAGGGCAAACAACACAACGAGCCCTTGAAGCAGGTCGCCAACGTCGCGACACTGCCGGGAATTGTAAAAGGATCCATGGCCATGCCCGATATGCACTGGGGATACGGGTTCCCCATCGGTGGTGTAGCCGCATTCGACTGGGAAACGGGCGTGATCTCCCCCGGTGGCGTGGGTTACGACATCAAGTGCGGTGTCCGCCTGGCTACCACAGCGTTGGAAGAAGCCGACATCAAGCCTAAACTTGAAACCCTTGTGACGGAGCTATACCGGCAGATACCATCGGGTCTGGGTTCCACCGGGCTGCTCAATCTTTCTGTCAAAGAAGAAAAACAGGTTCTCGAAGAGGGCAGTCAATGGGCCATTCGGAAAGGATTTGGGGAAAACAGGGATCTTGCGCACACTGAAGATACCGGGCGCATGCCCAACGCAGACCCTGATATCGTCAGCCCGCGGGCACTGGAAAGAGGAAGAAAGCAACTCGGCACCCTTGGGTCCGGTAACCATTTTCTGGAAGTCGGTGTTGTCGATGAAGTATTCGATACAAAAGTTGCATCAGTCTTTGGAATCTTTCAAGGCCAGGTAACATTGTTGCTTCACTCCGGCTCCAGGGGTTTCGGCTACCAGGTTTGCGACGATTTTTTAAAACAGATGAATCAGCATGTGACGCAGCTCGGGCTCGACCTTCCGGACAGACAACTGGCCTGTGCCATGATTCAGTCAGACCAGGGGCAGCAATATTTCAATGCAATGGCCTGCGCGGCCAACTATGCCTGGGCCAATCGCCAGATATTGATGCACCACTGCCGGGAAGTGTTCCAGAAAGCCCTTGTTATCAGCCCGAAAAACCTCGACATGAATCTGGTGTATGATGTCAGTCATAATATCGCCAAAAAAGAAACCCATATGGTGGAAAATAAAAAAAAGGTTCTTTGCGTACACCGAAAGGGTGCCACACGGTCTTTCCCACCGAATCATGAGGCGCTTTGCGATGCCCATCGATCGACGGGTCAGCCGATCCTTGTGCCCGGTGACATGGGTACGGCATCCTATGTTCTCGTGGGTACGGAAACAGCCATGGCCGAAACATTTGGCTCTACCTGCCATGGTGCAGGACGCGTGCTTAGCAGAACAGCAGCCAAAAAGCAAAGTAAAGGGCGATCGATCCAGCAGGAACTTGCGGACAAGGGCATCCTGGTTCGATGGACCGGCCGCTCGACACTGGCTGAAGAGATGCCGGATGCCTACAAAGATATATCAAAAGTCGTAGGGGTGGTTCACGGCGCCGGTATCTCCAGGAAAGTGGCCCGGCTCCGGCCAATAGCCGTGGTAAAAGGTTAGCGAATACAGAAACCTTGTGAGGCGATAAATTCTTTCATATGCGGTCGGACAATCTTGCTCATGAATCCGGCCATCTGGCAACTCCAGGTTTCATCTTTTAAGTTGCTGTCCCGTGAGAGGTAATAGGTTCGGGTCGTTTCGTCATAGACGTTAAGGACAGCCTCCTCCCCATCTGTTTGGTATGTTTCTTTCTTAAAAATCCCTTCAAGCGGCAAACGCGGTTTTACCGGCGGCAGATCATCCGGGTACCCCAGACACATTCCGAAAACAGGATAGGCGTGCTCAGGTATGTTCAGCATGTCGCAGATCTTTCTGGGGTCGTTACGAATAGCCCCGATAAAAAGCCCCCCCAAACCCATGGCCTCTGCTGCCAGCAGGGTGTTTTGGCCGATCAGGGCCGTGTCAACCGTCGCGACGATAAACTGCTCCATATAACCCTTGGCCATTTCCTTTCCATGTTTCCGGCAGGCCGCTTCCAGACGGTTTAAATCCGCAAGAAAAACGAGAAATACCGGCGCATCAATTATCCACTGCTGAGAGCCGCTAAGCTTTGCGATGGCCTGTCTGTTCTGTTGATCATCCACACGGATAATCGTGTAGGCCTGGACAAAATTGGAAGTAGCCGCGCATTGCGCCGAGGTAAGGATGGTCTCAAGCACATCATCCGGAACCGCTTTTTCTTTAAATTTCCGGATAGAACAATGTGATCGCATGGTCTCAATGGTTGTATTCATGGCATTCACCCTTTCTTAGAACTGCTTATAAAAAGTAGACCCAAGCAGTTGTACACGCCAGGACAATCCGGTAATAGCCGAAAATTTCAAGACCATATTTATTCAAATAATGGATCATCCATTTTACGGACAAAACCGCCGCCACAAAGGCGAACACCAGCCCCAGAACCATGGAACGTAGTTCCAGAACCGCCAGCATGTCACTGCCATGCTTGAGAACATCATAAACCGAAGCCGCGGTCAATGTGACGGCACCCAGCAGAAAACTGAATTCCACCGTTGCTTTCATGGAAAGCCCCAGAAACAGACCACCCAGAATGGTTGCCAGACTGCGGCTGACGCCGGGCCACATGGCCAGGCATTGGGCAGCACCGATAAAAAGGGCTATCTGCGGGCCGATATCTTCGATCTCTTTCCCCTGGTGCAGATCCCTGTGTTGGTTTTTAAAGTAAAAGGAGATGAACAAAATAACTACGCCGCCCACAAACCAGGCGATAATGACAGGGTAGGTACCAAAAAGAAATTTCTTGATGGGGCCTTCCAGAATCAACCCGATGACCACCGCTGGCAATAACGCCAGGCTCAGATTGACCAGCAGCCGTCTGCCTTCAGCATCCCCTTGAAACAGTCCTTTTAAGATTTTCTTGAACCGGTGAGCACACAAAAAAAGAATGGCCAGGATGGCACCGAACTGGATGCACACAAGATAAGCATTGATGGCATTCGTTTCCGTAGCCTGCTGCACCATATCGGATTCCGCGGTATTCATGCCGAGAAGGTCCTTGGTTACCAGCAGATGACCGGTGGAACTGATTGGCAAATATTCGGTCAAGCCTTCCACGATACCGAGAATGACGGCCTGGGTAGTTGTCAGTTGTTTTGTCGCATCCTCCGGCCCAGCGGCAACCAATGGAGGAAGTACCCCGAGAAAGAGCCCGCAAATAAACAGGATAAAAATGCATCTATGTATTCGATAATTTTTCATAGGTAAAACAATGCGTTCTTTAATACTCAAATAAAAGAGGGATAAGTATAAAAGCCCGTCTGCTACCTGTCAAGCCGTTATAATGATGTCTCTTTTTGAACCGCAATAGCAAGCGCATTTACAAGGGCTTATCTTATAAATTCACGCAATGAATATATTGCGATTGACATCAGTGAACGCTTTTCGATACCATGTTATCCAAAAAACAGCAGAGCAGGCAACTCACACAATACCGAAAGGATAACAATATGTTAAACCCTCATATGTTCAGAGAATACGATATCAGGGGTATCGCCGGCAAGGATATGGATGCCGCGGATGTAGTGCTCATCGGCAAAGCCATCGGCACGTATCTTCGGCGGCAGGGCAACACCGACATCACGGTGGGAAGGGATTGCCGCGTCACTTCGGATCAATATTCCGAGAAACTAATCCAGGGCTTGATGGCCACTGGATGCCACGTCATGGATATCGGTGTCTGCTCGACACCCGTGGGCTATTTCTCCATCCGTCATTTGAACAAACAGGGTAACGTCATGGTAACGGCCAGTCACAACCCCCCTGAATACAATGGGTTCAAAGTCTGTAGCGGTGTCGATTCGGTGTTTGGTGAGCAGATACAAAAGATTCTGGAACTTATCAACAATGAGGATTTTGAAAACGGCACCGGTACCGTTGAAACGTTTGACATCCTGACGCCCTACAAAGACTACCTGGTAAAAAATATCACCCTGACCCGCTCTCTCAGGGTCGGCATCGATGCCGGCAACGGCACTGCCGGCGTCACGGCTGTACCGATTATAAAGGACCTGGGTTGTGAAGTGCATGATCTGTATTGCGAGCCTGACGGTTCATTTCCCAATCACGAGGCAGACCCGACAGTACTGGGTAACATGCAGGACCTCATTGCCCTGGTCAAAGAGGAAAAACTGGATGTCGGTTTTGGTTATGACGGGGATGGGGACCGAATCGGTGTTGTGGATGCTGAAGGAAACCTGATCTATGGGGACAAATTGATGATTATTTTTTCCAGAGAAATCCTGTCCCGGAAACCCGGCGCCACGTTTATTTCCGAGGTCAAATGCTCAAAAACACTGTATGACGATATTGAAAAAAATGGCGGCAGGGCCATTATGTGGAAAACAGGCCACTCCCTGATCAAGCAGAAAATGAAAGTTGAAAAAGCGGAACTGGCCGGTGAAATGAGCGGACACATCTTTTTTAGTGATCGATATTTCGGCTTTGACGATGCCGTCTATGCCTCCTGCCGACTGCTTGAAATCCTGTCCAGCACCGGCAAGAAGATTTCCGACCTGCTGGCCGATATCCCGGAAACTGTTTCCACGCCTGAAATCCGTGTCGAATGCCCCGATCATATCAAGTTTGCGGTGGTGGAAAAGGTAACCGCATATTTCAAAGAACGTCACGATGTCATCGATATAGATGGTGTCCGGGTTTTGTTCCCGGATGGATGGGGACTTGTCCGGGCCTCCAACACGCAACCCGCCCTGGTTCTACGTTTCGAGGCCATAACGGAAAACAGGCTCCAGGAAATTCGGGAACTTGTTGAAACCGTCCTGAGGGATATCCAGAAACAAATTCAATGATATCTGGCATCGACAAAAAAATATTCGGCACCCTC
>JASJGV010000013.1:0-3251 GCA_033791325.1 Desulfobacterales bacterium
AGGTTCATGGCCAAGGTCCAAAAATGGAATATACCCGAAAAAGTCATCACGTTCCAGATGTGCCAAAGGCACAAAACCGTCGTCGGTTTTCTGGACCAGCGATGCCTTGCCATGTTGGACCCGGAATAAGCGTTTCTCATCATCGCCCTGCTCGATCACTTTCTTGCGATACCTTAGATAGTCGTCAATATCTATCTGCTTTGTAGAATACTCCACCACACGATCCGTGACATGACGCAATCGTCTGTCCAGACTCATGACAAAGGCCTTGAACTCGTATGACATTTTCGAATATTCCTGGGCAAGACGTTGTGAATCAAGAACACCCAGTTGAACCTCTCCTACAGCATTGGCGGAATACATCCGCGAGTGGTTTCGGACAAGAAAAGAGGATACACTGCCCACAAAGGAGCCGTTTCCGATCTGAAGCAGCGTCAAGGGCCCTGAATCGGTTTCCCTGACGATATCGATGACGCCCTCGAGAACCACCCACACCCAGTTGCCGTGTCTGCCCTCTTGCAATATGTTATCACCGTCATGAAATTCTTCTTCATCAACAACGTACATATAATCGACCAAAGGCCCCCAAATAACCGGATCAACTGCACCAACATCAGAATACTTGGCAGTTCGACTGTCCATGGAAACCGACCCCAGTCTTTCAGTCCGGCCTTCGTCCAGCATCTTCAGACCATCTAGAATGATCCCCATCCGCCCCTTGGTGATGACTCTTTCACTCGTGACCTTCGACGCTGTAAACTCAAATTCACCATCTATCCAGCCGAACAGCGAGTAAAGAGCATCCAGTCCCGAAAGCATACCGCACGAGGCATTGATTGGGTTGCCATTGTCAAAATAGATGAGACCGGGTTCGGGGGCATATGGGCTAATGATCCGCAAGATGCCTGAGCTGCCATTACCCCCCAGAAGCTGCATAAGGTCGCCGAGATTGAGGAATTTGATATTTCCCTGTAGTGTGTCTTCTTTCATCCGATACCTACTGAGCCCATTGTAATTCTCTTTGTAAAGCCTTTAACGTCAGTTGGACGCACTCTTTCAACGTATCGCCGACCCCGGTGCCCTTGGTGGCGCTACCCGGAAAAGCAGGCGCTTTTAGCTGGCGATTGAGGTCTTTCTCCATTTGCTCAATTGACATCAATGGAATACCTTCATCAGCCAGATCTCTTTTATTGTACTGGAGCACCAGCGGTATCTTGAAGATATTCAGGCCGTACTCCTTTAAATTCTTTTGCAGGTCTTTCAGGGACAGCATATTTTTTTCTCGTCTGACTTCAAGAGAATCAGCCACGAAAATAATACCATCAACACCCCGGAGAACCAGTTTGCGGGTGGCACTGTATTGCACCTGTCCGGGTACTGTATACAGTTGCACTTTGATATCACAGCCCCTGATCTTTCCTAATCCCATGGGAAGAAAATCAAAAAAGAGCGTTCGGTCACCTTCCGTGTTAATGGAAACCATCTCACCGGTTATCTGTTTTGAATACTGCTTGAATACATATTCCAGGTTCGTGGTTTTCCCCCCACGGCCCGGACCGTAATAAACAATCTTGCATTCGATCTCTCGTTTTTTCAGGTTAAATATTGCCATACGGCACAACTCCAGATGAATAAATAAAATCGCATAACGATTTTACGAAACGCGACAGGAATTCTATATTAGAGATTGAATTCAACATACCATAATCAATTGTTACCCAAAAGCTCTTTCTTTTTATTTGCTCGTGATTTTTATATCAAGACAAAAATCTCCCTGCTTGGGCCCGGATTTAATTTGTGATTTAGCGGACACAATACCGGATCCGTTGAACATGGCTATGGGAGAAAAAAACTGAAGATCTTTTAACATATCACCTTCCTGCATTGCTTCAATGGTTTTGGCATCATTTTTTGAAATTATCAGACTGAGCATATTGCCTGATTGAAAGTTTACGTCAAATTCAACAACCTTGTCTTTTGCGGGACCAAAATTGAAATAGATACCGATAGAACTGATATCGATAAATTCTTCCTCTTCCTCAGGCTCCTGAACCAATTCCTCTTTAATAGAAACCGAGGTTAGCGTACTCTGAAGTTCTTTGTTTTTGAGTATCTCAACGAGGAAAAGTCTGATTTTCTCTAACTGGCCGGGCAGAAATTTTTCTTTGCTTACCCAGTCTTCATATTGTTCTGCAGCTGCCTCTTCAGAATTGAGTTGGATGTGACATCGCAAGATATTCTTGGCAGCTACCACCCGGTGTGATTCTTTATCGATAAGCTTGTTAAATTCACCCAACGCTCGTTCAAACTGCCCGAATTTTGCAAGAGCGATAGCCCCTTCCAGAACCGCTTCTTCTTTGCTTTCCGACTTTGAAAATGAAAACAATTTTTTGATAAGGTCCTGAGCTCTTTTTGAAAGCTCGGGTGTCGACGGCCCTTTTTTAACCCTTTGGGTGTCTGAGTCTAACAGACGGATCTTGTTTGCGATGCCTTTGAGGACCTTCTCCTTGTTCTGAATTCTGTCGTGCTCTCCAACCATTTGCTCAGCTTCAGTATATTTAGCTCTTGCTTCGATAAGCAGGCCATGTTTTTTATAAAGATCAGCCTCCTGCAGCAGCTTCTTGATGGATTCCTTTATTCCCATTACTTCCCTCATTACCGTGTAAAATCGTTCAACGATTCTATCAAACGCGTCGGGGTCGCCCAAAAACGAAAGATTTAACAACCCCTGATTAGCTTTCCTGCCCGTTTTTTTTAGCGGGTTAAAATTTCTCTTTATTCCAAACTCGTAATCTAACTCTTTATCCTGTTTTCATATAAAATGTCAATAATTGAACCACATATAAATGTATTGACATCAATATCGAGTGTGCTATCAAAATATATTCGCCTAACAAAGTGATAAAAAGTGGCATCATTGCTTGGCGAGCGAAAGGAATATTCGCCTTGATTTTGATGCTTTAATATTAGTAAATACCCGGGTCCAAAGGGCCCGGCACTGATTCAACCCTGTAAGGGATTAATATTACGCACATTCAGCGTATAATAAATTCTAAACCCGAATATCGAAATACGAAACAAATCCAAATATAAAATGCTCAAATGATTCAAACATTATGCTTTAACTGGTATCTTCAAGGTTTTGTTTTGATCATTCGAATTTGGATCATTATGTATTGTTTAGGATTTCGAATTTCGAGCTTCGGATTTAAGTATCAACCTACAACGCCATAACCAAATTTCACTGACCT
>JASJGV010000014.1:0-3674 GCA_033791325.1 Desulfobacterales bacterium
TTATACCCGGTTATTGTTTTATACCGCTTGTCATAATAATGTTCCGAAAATAGGATCGCGGCATAAGGGTTTGTAGCAGAAAAACGGTCCTCAATCGGAACGTTTTTCTGACAACCCCTATAATTGGACTGCCCATGGAAATTTTAGTAAATATAGATGCAACATTGGGCCGGCAGATTGGACAGGCATCCTGTACTGCGACGACCATGTGTTGGACATGCGGTTCGTGCGACTTCGAATGCCCTGTTAATATCGCCACCGGCCGCCTGAGACCCCAGAAAATTGTTCGTATGGCCAATCTGGGATTGTTGGATGAGTTGTTGCAGTTGCAAGAAATCTGGTACTGCCTGACCTGCCGACGTTGTATGAACATCTGCCCCAACGCTGTCAGTCCATGCACACTGATTGAATTCATCCGTCATGATGCCCTTTCAAAGGGAATCGTTTCCATGGATGTGCTGAGGCGTTATCAAGATCTGTTTACCAAATTCCAGCGGGTTCGTTGGCACGCTGTCAAGCACTGCTTTAAGGAAGCATTTGATGTTTTGACTGACAGGATGTGGCATGATTGGATGGAACAACCGGTTCGCCCGTCGACTTCGCTCATTTCAACGCAAACATCTGGTGGGCTTGTCAGTGGTATCAAAACCATTATGGGATCATACCGGGCCCTGGCCTGTTTTACCTGTGGCGAATGCAGCAGCGTCTGTCCGGTGGATTGTGAACCATCGGTTTTTGATCCCCGGGTGTTGTTTCGTATGGTCAATCTCGGTTTGATTGACGAGTTGATGCGATCCCCTTCTATCTGGTTGTGTATCGATTGTGGCAGATGCACTGAATGCTGCAGCCAGCTTGTGGACGGTCGCCAAATGATCAATCAGCTTAAGGAACTGGCTGTTCAGCAAGGTGTTGTGGATAGGGACTTCCACCTGCGCGTAGAACATGCCAATCGAATAATTTTTAACCGGTTTTTAGATGAAATAGATCTTATGTTTACACATTTCCCAATACAATTGGAGGCTCTGGCAAGTTAGGTAATCTTTAAATCCGACGGTTCATCCTTATTGAAGAACCTCGCAGCATGCGAAGCACTGCCGACGGTAGAACCTACGGGGAATGCGCTCGCTATTGCGGTTCAAAAACCTGGTCTTTTGGGACGAATATCTTTACTAAAAAAAACAGATTCACTGTCACCCTAAATTATAGGAGAAATCAAATGATAAAAAATGTAGGAATTTCAGGTAGCCTGCGGAAGCACTCTTTTAATTCCGGTCTTTTACGTGCGTCCCTTGAAGTGGTTCCAGAGGGATGTTCACTCACGATTGGCTCCATTGAAGGCATCCCTTTGTACAATGCGGATGTGGAAGAAGCAGAAGGCGTCCCGATGGTTGTCGAGGATTTAAAAACCCTCATTGCGTCTGCGGATGGTCTGTTGATGGTGACACCGGAGAATAACAATTCGATGCCTGGTGTTTTCAAAAACGCCTTGGATTGGTTGACACGTCCACCAAAGGATCGAACACGGGTATTCGGGAATCTACCGGTGGGGCTTATGGGGGCAACACCGGGCAGTTTTGGCACGGCCTTTTCCCAGTACGCGTGGCTCCCGGTTTTGCGCGTCCTGGGAACACAGGTATGGTCTGGAAGACTGATGTGGGTATCTGGTGCAATGGACAAATTCGATGAAGAAGGGAACCTGACCGATGATGGGGTGAAAGGGCAACTGACCAAGTATATGAGTGGATTTGTGGCGTTTGTTGCGAGGATGAAAACCTAGCCGCGACCCGGTTTGTCATCGGCAAGTCTTTCTGTGAGATTCAATCAAGACCCGAGGTCTCTAAATTTCAAATGGTTTTCCAGGGTTGGCACCGGTATTGTAAAACAAATGTAACGTGATGAAATAGGTTATACTTTGATCCATTTTTGTATTAGGATGCTGACAAGCGATTAAATCAGATCTAAAAAATTGTCTGGATAAGAATCTATAAAAATGGAAACAAGTATCAAGCAATATAGCATCGGTGAAGAGATTGCCAATAGTATCACCCACGGCGTCGGTGTGGTGCTGGCGATTGCCGCGTTGGGGGTCCTGACGGCATTTGCAGGCGTTTATGGCAATGTTTGGCATGTCGTCAGTGTCAGCATTTACGGTACCACCCTGGTACTTCTTTACACGGCGTCCACGCTTTACCATAGTATTCAACATGTCCGTGCAAAGCGCATTTTACAGGTTTTGGACCATGCTGCCATATACCTGCTCATTGCAGGGACATACACACCGTTTACTCTTGTGAGCCTTCGCGGTCCATGGGGCTGGTGGCTATTTGGCGTGATATGGGGTTTGGCGGTGCTTGGCCTGGTGCTTCAACTGCCCCTGATTAGGCGTTGGCGTGCGGTGTCCCTGGGTTTGTATATCGGTATGGGCTGGGTGGTGGTGGTGGCCATCAAGCCCTTGATCGTATCCGTGGCAACCGGCGGCATTGTTTTTCTCGTTTTAGGTGGGCTGGCCTACACGGCTGGTATCTTGTTCTATTGCTGGGAAAAATTGAAATTTCACCATGCCATCTGGCACTTGTTTGTACTGGCAGGGAGCATCCTTCATTTCTTTGCCATTTTACTCTATGTCGTGCCGATTTCTGAGTAAGTGAAGAACCTTGCAGCATGCGAAGCACTGCCGAACGGCAGAACCTACGAGGAATGCGCTCACTGTTTCGGTTCAAAAACCATCCCTTAAACAGGTTCATCCTCTACTTTTATCACTACCATGGTGACATCATCTTCCGGTTGTTTGCGGCCACGAAATTCTTTCAATGTATCTGAAACAATCCCAATGATCTGTTTTGCTGTGGCCGCATAATTTGTGCGAATGATCTTTTTCAGTTTTTCCTTTCCAAACATATCATCTGCTTCATTGCGCATTTCCCATATGCCATCGGTTCCGATCAGGATTACCTGGCCTGTGGTGAGGGTACGTTGAAATTCCTCATATTCGAACTTGTAATCTACACCAACGGCAAGCCCGTGACCTTTGAGTTCATCAAAGGTGTCTGTGCTGGAATCGTAAATCAATGCTGGATCGTGGCCCGCTCTTATCCAGCATACCTCTCGAACGGCCGGTGTTAATTCGCAGTAGAAAAAGGTCATGAAATTGTCGGTATCATAGGTATCCAGGCTCAAGTGCTTATTGACATCATTGATGATGCTGGCGGCACGGCCGGGCATGGAGGCGCGCAGCATGATTAAAGCTCTGGCTGTCGCCATCAGCAGGGCTGATGATACGCCGTGGCCGGACACGTCCCCGACGACAACCGCCATACGGCCCTCACTGAGATTGATGAAATCATAATAGTCTCCGCCTGTTTCATCGCAGTAGAGACTCGATCCGGAGATGTCAAAGCCTTGTAGCATGGGATTTGTTTTAGGCAAAAGACTCTGTTGGACATCTTTGGCAACACCCAGGGCCCTGCTCATGCGCAGATGTTCTTCAAGCCTGGGGACTATGTGATTGAAGGTGGTGATGATCAGATCGCGTTCATCATTGAACTGAAGATCTAATCGTGCGGTGAAATCGCCTTTTTCCAGGCGCTTGATTCCGTTTACGATTGTCTTTACATTATTATTACTTTTTTGGGAGAGAAGAAGGGCAATACCGGCTATAAAAATGACACCTATGA
>JASJGV010000015.1:0-3196 GCA_033791325.1 Desulfobacterales bacterium
ACCCAGCCAGTCACTCCCCGACTCCTGGCGGCATTCTGAGTCTCCAGTCGGAAAAAAACACCCTGGACTCTGCCGGTGATAATGGCATGAGCCCGAACTTCTTTCTGCATGATGATTCCTCCAGATTACAAACTATTAGCCTTTTAGCGGTTTGGTGTTTGGTGTTTGGTGTTTGGTGTTTGGTGTTTCGTTCTTGGCCTTTAGCCTTTAGCGTTTCGCGCCTAACAGCCTACAGCCTAACAGTCTACAGCCTATAGTCTATAGTTTATTCAATACGCTCAAGATACGCATATTCAGACAAAATATCGATACCCAACGCCCTCGCCTTGCTGATCTTGGCCGCCCCCACTTTTTCTCCGCACACCAGCATATCCGTGGCACCGCTCACGGAAGTCTGCACCCTGGCACCCAGTTGCCGTGCCGCCATCTGCATGGCTTCCCGGCTACCCTTCTGCATTTTACCCGTAAAAACAATGCTCTTTCCGGCAATGGCGCTGTCGACTGCCAGGGTCTCGTGAACAAGGGGCGTTTTTACAAGATTGAAATCGAGCGCCAGCATGTGGTCCATGGTTTCTCTGAGGTCCTGAATACCCTCCTGGATGGACAGACTTGTTATCCCACCGAATCCGTTGATGCCCTCGATACGGATACGGTCAGCTTTCATAAGATCTTCAAATGTCATATGAGAAAGCAGTTTGCGGCTGTCTCCCGTGCCCAGGTTCGAAATACCGAAAGCCGCCAGAAACCGCCAGTCTTCCACGGGTTTGGCCCGGCTGATTTGTAAAGCTTCAGCCAGATTTCTTGACTGCACCGGACCGAATCCAATAGCGATAAAATTCTCTTCAGTCAGGGCGTAGATCTTCTCGAGAGTGTCGAAACCGTCGGTAACCATCTTCTGGATGCTCTTGATACCGAACCAGTCGGCATTTCCGAGAGTCTTGAACCAATGGCTGATACGCTGTTCAACCTGAGCCTTACAGAAACGGTTGGTGCATCGCAAAAAATCGTTCTGCCATATCAGCCCTGTTCCGCACACGGGGCAATCCGCGGGTATTGCCACCACATCCGATACATGAACAACCTTTTCCAGCTTGGGAATCACCTCGCCGCTGCGAATAATCTCTATTGTAGCCCCTATGCCGATGCCTTGCTTTGAAACCATGCCGGCGTGATGGGCGGTCACCCGCTTAATGGTGGCGCCGGAAAGAAGCACAGGCTGAACCTCCATGACGGGGGTGATGTTACCGGTTCTTCCCACCTGCCAGGTAACATCTTCCACAACCGTGATGGCGGTATCGCCCTTTGATTTGATGGCAATCTGCCAGCGATAGTGGTGGGCGGTAGCACCCATGGCCTCCCGGATCTCCGGACTCGTTACTTCGGCGACTGCGCCATCCATGGGATAGTCTGTCTGAGCAACCAGATCCTCAACGATCGTGCTGACCTGGCTCAACATTGTCTGTGCGTCACCCTCCCAGAAAGGCAGCTCCCTGTATGGCACAAAATGAACCGCCTGATCTTCCAGCGCTTTTTGGGCGTATTCATTCAGTTTGTCCGACGACACAATACCCACCACCATATTGCGTGGATGCTCGAAGTTACTGGATAGATGCTCGTCAAAATAGGACTTGCGGATAACAATTTCCCCGGTTCCAAGGCCCCGTCCTCCCATGGGAATAACACCCTTTTGAAAAGCACTGCTGATCTCGTACCCGATTTCACCAGTGCCACGGGAGGCAAATATTCGTCCATTGTCTCGGCCGGCCAAGCCGTCCAGCTTCGGTGTCACCCGGTAGACAACCCTTGTAACACCCAGGGCCCGGGCTGCTTTGGATACCCTGACAACAAACCGCTCCAGTGCCTCCCCGGTATAGGCCTTGTCCGTGGACAGCATGGGAACAGGATGACGAATTTCCTTTTTACCGGTAAAAGTCTCGGGCTCCACGACGTGCAGAAAGGGGTGCTCAGGATCGAGGCTGCGCAACTTCTCCACCATCCGGTCGTAATCGGCATCACTGACAAGGGGTGAGCCTTTTCGGTAGGCTTCGTTGTAGACCTGCAGGGTTTGGGCAATTTTATCCAGCATATCCGTCATAGCAATTCCTCGCAGAGTTTCTTGACAATCCCGGCCGCATCTTTTCGTCCTGACTTGAATTGCTCACTTTTAAAACCCGGCTTCCAGGTCAAGCTGGAGAGCTCGTCGGACACCACCAGAAGAGCACTCACATCCACATCATGAAACGTACCCACCGAAAGCAGGGCCGACAATTCCATTTCCACGGCAAGGACACCTCTTTCCTGGAAAGATAGAACCGCTTCAGGGGTCTCCCTGAAGGCCGCATCGGTGGTCCACACCAGACCCTCATGATACGTCATCTGAGCCGATTTCAAGGATTGCCGTGTCTTTTGCAGGATAAGATTCGAGGGCGGCACAATATCCATTGTTTTTCGCAGGTAGTGAAGAGAGGTCCCCTCGTTTACCATTGCACCGTTAGGAACGATCATGTCACCAATGTGAACGTCTTTTGATATGGCCCCGCACCATCCCATAAAAACAACCCGGGTAACCCCCCAGGCAATAAGCGTCTCCAGGATCATGGCGCCGTAGGGCGCTCCGATAAAGGGTCCACACAGGGACATCCCGGAAATTCGTCCGGACCCAATAGCAAGACCAGCGGTGTAGAGATGCCGGTTGCTCCGGTCTTCAAAACCCATAAGACCTTTCAACAGCTGGTAATCGGGAGCGGTTGCCGCCATCACCGAAACAGGTCCGAGGTCAGGTGTATTCCTGGTTTTGACGGGTCTAACCACTGGTGTGGTATCAGGTGAGATAGGCATCTTACCGAAAAAAAAGTTTTAGGTGTTACGTTTTAAGTGTTAGGTATCCGCTTTGAAACAGTCCGGATCTGATTGGTACTGGTGGAACGCAGATACCCGGGTATAGAGGGCCCTGCACTGCTTATGTGCTATACGGTTTTGCAGTCCATGTGAAAAATCCTAAATACGAATATCGAAATACAAAACAAATCCTAATATCGAATGCTCAAATACCCCAATCAGATGCCGTTCTATAGGACCTCTGACCCCTTGTTTTAGTCATTTGTATTTTGGTCATTCTCTATTGTTTAGAATTTCGATATTCGTGCTTCGGATTTCTAAGAACGGCCTTCTTTGGGAGAACAAACCCAGAAATAAC
>JASJGV010000016.1:0-4329 GCA_033791325.1 Desulfobacterales bacterium
CATATGTTAGATTGGGAGGGCGCAGTATCAATCGTCTTTAAAGGGCATATCCCAGCCCCATAAGGACCAGGAAAGCCAGGAGATCAGCTGCAAAAAGATATGCGGCATAGAGGCTCGGTAAAAAGCCGGAGATGTGAAAAAAGGGGAGAACCCCTTGAATCATCAACTCCAGGGAATGAAATTGTACTGCCAGGAATCCAAAAAATATAAGGGTGTGTGCAATACCCGGGCCTTTTTTCCTGCGTACATTCGATTGGCCGAGAATATCGGTGATCAGAACGCGGACCCTTTCCCTCAAACGGTCTGGCTTGACATCTGTTTTGCCTTTAACCGATTTCATGAGGGCCAGGAGGTGTTTCACCCGCAATGTAAATATGGAAAAACCGGCGATCAGCAGAAGGGCCATGAGAACAATTTTGATACCAGTGTATATCGACATGCTTACCCCTTGCGTGCCTTTAATACGTCCGTCAATACCGGTACAACGTCAAAGAGATCCCCGACGATGCCATAGTCACATTTACCGAAAATGGGTGCATCTTTGTCTGTGTTGATACCGACAATCACCCTGGAGGTCTTCATTCCGGCAAAATGCTGCACAGAACCTGAAAGTCCGCAACCGATATAGAGCTTGGGTGAAACCGTTTTTCCTGTCTGCCCGACCTGGATACTGTGGGGTGCAAATCCGGCATCAACGGCCGCCCGGGATGCGCCGACGGCGCCAGGCAAGACTTCGGCACAGGCATGCAGAAGTTTGAAGTTTTCAGCCGAATCCATGGGGCGACCGCCGGTAATAATAATTTCCGCTTCACTCAGATCGATGGCTCCGCCGCCCCCCTTTTTAAGCTCCAGAACCTTAAACGCATCACTGCTGCCCGTTTCTGCGGTAAAGGATATCATCTCGGCGGACACTGGGTTTTCAGTGGCTTCGATCACATTGGGACGCAGACCGATCAGCAATATATCGCCTGTCAGTTTTATGTCTGCCGTGGTTTTTCCTGAAAAATGGCTTTTCACTACCGTTCCATCCGAAAGGTTTACATGCATGGCATCCAGAGCTATCGGTGCATCCAGTATACAGGCACATCGGGTCAGAAGGTCGCGACCTTGTGAACTGGAAACCCCCATCAAAACGCCCAGATCATATTCTTTGACAGCAGCAGCCATCAGGCTTGCTTTCTGTACCGGACTTGTGGCGGACATTGTCACGATTTTCCCGGCACCGAAACGTTCCAGATCACTCTTGATGGCTTCACCATCCTCAGTAAAAACCAGCGCCACGACGTTTCCACCTGTGCAGGCAACTGTCAATACACCGTGATTGGATGCCTTTATCTCCTGCCCATCCATTTCTATAAGTACACCAATATTGGACATGTTTATTCTCTCCCTGTTTATTTCACGCAGTGAATATATTTAAAGAACCTTAACATCGTTTTCAAGTCGGTTGACCAGATCTTCCACCATCTCCTGCACGGATCCCTTCATCATCGTTGCCGCGCCACGCTCCTTTACCTGTGTCAATGAAGTCATGGCGGCAGACACGGGCGATGCGGCAACACCCAGATCAGCCAGATCCATTTCAACAAGGGGTTTTTTCTTGGCTTTCAAGATGTCCGGCAATTTGGGATAGCGGGGCTCGTTTAATCCCTTGGTGGCACCGACAACGCAGGGCATGGCCATTTCGATCACTTCCCGATCTCCTCCACCCATTTCACATTCCACAACAGCCTTGTTGTTTTCCATGGAGAAGGCTACAACATCCGTTGCAACCGGTAGACCCATTTTTGCAGCCAAACGATAATGCGTTTGCATTCCTTCACTGTCTACTGACTGCTTGCCGGTAAAAATGAGCTCTGGCGCCCCATCCTGCTCAATAGCGGCTTTAAGGGCCAGGGCCGTGGTGGTGCTGTCAAGAAACTGGGTATCGGTTTTGACGAGGATGCCTCTGTTTGCGCCCACCGCAAGAGCACTTCGGACGGTATTTATAGCATTTGGTTTTCCAACAGAGACAGCCACTACCTCGCCACCTTGCTCCTGAACGATCCTGACGGCTTCTTCCACTGCATACTCATCATAAGGGTTCATGACGAATTTAACCGTTTCATCAAACCCGTTTTCTCCAACGACTTTGATGTTTGCCGCTGTGTCCGGCACGTGTTTCACACATACAAATATTTTCATGTTCGTTTCCTCTTTTTTCCTTATTTTTTCTGTCAATGTCAGCCTACGAGAACGTCTACACCTAATTGATTAAGATCGTTCTGGAAATCTTCAGGGATTTTCCGATTTGTGATCAGTACATCTATCTGTTTCAATGGTGCCACAGACATCTGGGCTACCAGACCAAACTTGGTATGATTTGCCAGGACAACCACCTGCCCCCTTGTATTTTCTATCATGCTGCGATCGATAATCGCGATATCAAAATTGGGGGTGGTCATGCCTGCACTGATGCTGAGAGCATCGGCACCCAGAAATACTTTGGTAGCATTGACCTGCCGTATCATCTGCATGGTCAACGGACCGCTCAATGCGTGAGTTACAGAATTATAGTTGCCTCCAAGCATGACCAGTTCAGCCGAAATATGATCGGTCTCGGCAACAACACCCAGGTTGTTCGTAAAAATGGTGCATGGGAAGCCCGGTTCCAGATATTTGAGTATCAGTGCGGCGGTGGTTCCCTCTCCAAGAAAAATAACATCGTTGGGTTCCAGCAGTGAGGCGGCTCTTCTGGCAATCTGTTGTTTCTCTTGCAGGTTTTCTTTGATGCTGCTTTGGTATTGAAATTTTCCGGCCACACGTTCCTGTTTGAATACGGCGCCCCCGTGGGTCCGTTCAACCAGGCCCCTACGCTCCAGAATATCGAAATCACGACGTATGGTCATCTCGGACACACCCAGGATTTCACTGAGTGTGCTGCTGCGCGCAGTAAACTCCTGACTGAGAATAGCTAAGATTCTCTGTTGCCGTTCGGCCGGTAACAATGAGGCAGAATTTTTCATGGGAAATATGCAGACCAAGGATTACAGGTTGTTCACGCCTGATACTAAATGTTCGTATTTGATGTCAAGTGATAATTATAATATTATAAACGATCAAAAACAAACACTTTCAGGGAAAGTGTTTGTTTTTGCTGACAGGATGTAAGATACGCGACCCTGTTACAGCCTGTAACGACTGAGTCCTGAATCCACGATTTTGTGAAGCAAGAGCCGATAATCCTCAAGAGGACCTTCAGGTGAATTGTTATAGAGTGTGAACATCTGAGGGCTCCAGCTTTTGATCGGCTTGAGTCCCGGGATACCGTTTACTTCGATGATCTTCAATTTTGTATGAGCGTCGAAGCGCATATCCACACGAACATGGTCCAAGCAATTCAAGGCTTCAACTGCTTCTATGCACAATGCATTGGCTGCTTCCACACTATGCTCGGGAATGCCTATTCTGGTAATACCGACTCCGCGCATGTCACTACGCAGGATGGGAAACTTTCCATTGTTGCCGCCCTTGACTGTTACGACACCGGGAATAAAGGTCTGATCTTCTCCATTGCCGATCATCAAGACGGTGTATTCTTCTCCTGGGAGGTAATCCTCTATAAGCGCTGGTTGCTCAAACTGCCCGTGGATGAATGCGATCTGCTTTTCAAGCTCTGTCATGTTTTGGACGACACTATTGTCACTAATCCCAACCGATCGCGATTCACAGCTGGGCTTGACAAAGGCAGGGAATCGGATGTCCGGGGTCTTGCCTCCCACATCCACCTGGTGGTGCTCGGGAACGGCAATATTTTTTGAACTGAGAATACGGTGCGTTGCTGTTTTATTGATAAGATCTTTCATGGTCCGAGCACTGGGGCCTATATAGGGTATCTGGCGTCGGTCGAGTTTGTCCGCCAGCCAGGCATCGTCATCGATGTTCAATCCGATGATATTTTCTTTGTCGGAAATGTAATAAAGGGCGCTCCAGACAATGTCATAGGTATGGTTGTCGATGGCCTTTAAAAAATCATCCATGGTGTTGACGAATGCTATTTCAGCTGACTTGTCATCTGAATTGAGGGCCTCACTGAGGGTTTTAGTTACCTCTAAATTTCCCCATCCCTGGGCATCACCGCCTGGGCCGGTGATGATTAAAACTCTTTTCATGTTCACTTCCTCCAGATTTGATTTCATTGGTCGTGTTCCACTCACAAGCGGTTTTAGGAATAAAATCGTAGCACGATTTTATAGTACGCGACGGTGTCGCTCCGATGCTAAAGGCTAAAATTCCTATCCCTGCAGCACGCGAAGCACTGACGAACGGCTGAACCTACAGGGTTTTACT
>JASJGV010000017.1:0-3671 GCA_033791325.1 Desulfobacterales bacterium
TCGGCATCTTCCAGATAGTATTCCTTGTAGCGTGCGATCTGATTTACGTTATTGGTAATCTTATCGTTCAAATGCCGGTGGAGACCCTGGACCACGGTAGGGTTGGTGGATGGAAACCCCCACATGTCGTGATAGAGACCCGTGACATTATAGCGATGTACTCCCCCGAAGTCTGACATGGGGAGGCGGCCGTCTTCTCTGGGGAGGTAAGGGTGGTAGTCGACCCCCCCCTTGACCGAGGTTCGAAGCCGTTCGACAATGGGAAGATCACCTGCTTCGGGTATGACAAGCTTTTCACGCATGTGCCCCACCACCTCATCAAAGAGGAGGATGACGGGTGTACGATAGGTTTCGGCGAGATTGAAGGCATCCACGGTGATGGAAAAAACATCCTGGTGATTGGACGCCGTGAGGGCGATAATCCCATGGTCGCCGTGTGTGCCCCAGCGGGCCTGCATGACATCACCCTGACCCACGCTGGTGGGCAGGCCGGTGGATGGGCCGCCCCGTTGCACGTTGACGATGACACAGGGTATTTCGGTCATGATGGCATAGCCCAGGGCCTCCTGCATCAGCGAAAAACCGGGGCCGCTGGTGGCGGTCATTACCTTCTTACCGGTCAGGGAGGCACCGATTATAGCAGCCATGGATGCGATTTCATCTTCCATCTGGATAAACTTATCCCCTTGTTGGGGAAGTCTACTGGACAGGTGTTCCGCGATCTCGGTGGAAGGCGTGATGGGGTAGCCGGCAAAAAAATTAAGCCCCGCATAAAGGGCTGCTTCCACACACACCTCGTTTCCCTGGATGAACTTTATCTTTGGGTCCATTATTGTCCCTTTTTCATTTTTTCACGGGTCCTTTGGCTCTGGATATTTACGCTATTCAACCATCACCTCGATGGCAAGGTCCGGACACCGTAGCTCGCAGAGTTTACAGCAGATGCAGTCTTGAGGACGGGCGGCCACGACTTTGTCGGTATCATCGAGTTCCAGGACCTTTTTAGGGCAGAAGTTAACGCAGATACCACATCCCTTGCACCATTCCCTGTTGATGATGTGTTCTTTGAGCTTGGGTTTTGCCATGTAGGTTCCCTTGAAATCGTGACTCAAACACTATTTACATGGAGCCATGGGTCGATTTCTTTTTTTATCAATATGTTAATCGGCGAATTCGCGCCAGATAAAAGCGTGAGTCCTGAATCCCTGTGATTTAAAATTCACACTTCTATTTGAATATTGATTTTGAAGGGGATTGTCAATATGATAGAAAATAAAAGCAAACTACGGCAGGATCTCCATCGACTGTCACACTTTTTCCCGCAATCATGAAAAAGACCATCGCGATCATAAGCATTTTTATCATCAGCTCCGCTACACTACTGTGTGTCCTGGTATGGAGTATTTTTAACTATGCCGCCCAATCTTCCGGAAACGATATTTCTGAAAAAGTAATTACTGTGTTGCCGGGGCAGCATTTCAAGATGATTGCGAGTCAACTGGAGGGGGCCGGTATTATCAAGGATTCTCTCCGGTTCAAACTGTTTGCCCGATTCAAGGGGTATGACAAACGTATTAAGGCCGGCGAATACAGGCTTTCAAATGCTCTTTCCCCCAAACAGGTCCTGGAGATTATGGTCAGCGGAAAGGTGGCCCTTTACAGGATTACCATCCCGGAAGGCTACAACCTGGCCCAGATTGCCGGCATTGTTTCGGAAATGGGTTTTACGGAAGAACCGGTGTTTATCCAGTCTGCCACTGATCCCGAAATTGTCAACGCCCTGGGGGTGAACGCCGGCTCGCTGGAAGGATACCTGTTTCCGGACACTTACTATTTTCCCAAAGGGTTGCCCCTGAATGAGATCTTGGGTATCATGGTGAATCGATTTCGGGAGATTTTTTCGGCAGAGTGGCAGGAGCGGGCCCGGCAGATGGATATGAGCGTGCACCAGGTTGTCACCCTGGCGTCAATTATCGAGAAAGAGACCGGTGCGGCATTTGAACGCCCGTTGATTGCCTCGGTTTTTCACAACCGTCTGGCAAAGGGGATGCGCCTGTCGAGTGACCCGACGGTGATATACGGCATCAAAGATTTTAATGGAAACCTGACCAGAAAGCATTTAACAACACAAACACCTTATAACACCTACCTGAATAAGGGCCTGCCCCCGGGACCTATCGCCAATCCAGGTCTTGCATCCCTGGAGGCGGCATTATATCCAGCTGAAACCGATTTTTTTTATTTTGTTTCAAAAAAGGACAGTACCCACCAGTTTTCCACTACTTTCAAGGAACATAACCAGGCGGTGAGAAAGTATCAGTTAAGAAAACGATAAATGACAAGCTTTAAGCCGGCTTCAGCTTCAGGTTTATTGCTTTTCAACTTAAATAGAAAAGCTGCACAGAGAAAAACACATATGATGACATTGACAAACAAACAGATGGCCGGGCAGCGGCTGATGGTTGGATTTGACGGCATTGAATTGAGTACGGATGTGAAATATCTTATCAAAGATCTGCATGTGGGTGGTCTGATCCTTTTTAAGTGCAACATTGAAGACCCGGATCAGGTTCGGCATTTGTGTCTATCTTGCCAGGAATATGCCGAATCGTGCGGAGAGCCGGCCCTGTTTATTGCCGTGGACCAGGAGGGGGGAACCGTTGCCAGGTTGAAGAGCCCGTTTACGGAATTTTCCGGCAATGCGCACATGAAAGGACTTGAGGATGCTGTCACATTTGCCAGGATATCAGCCAGGGAGCTTCGGGGTGTAGGCATCAACATGAACATGGCCCCGGTTCTGGATGTGGCTATCGACCCCCGGGTGAGTATCATGAAAGATCGTGCTTTCGGGTCTGATCCGGATTGGGTGTCCCGGCTAGGGATGGCCGTGATTTACCACCTTCAGGAAGGAGGTGTCATGTCGGTCGCCAAGCACTTTCCCGGAATTGGCAGGACCACCCTCGATTCCCATCTGGATCTTCCCTTTCTGGAAACCAATTCAGAAGATTTGACGGCCATCGATCTTGCCCCGTTTCAGGAAGCCATTGAAAAAGGAGTGGCCGGCATGATGCTTTCACATATCTGCTACCGTTCTCTGGATGATCAGGGGCCGGCCAGCCTGTCGAAGACAATTGTTCGTGACCTCCTGAGGCATCGCATGGGATATGATGGTGTGGTCATGACCGATGACCTGGACATGGGTGCCATTAAAAAACACCATGATGTGCAAACATCGATGCGTCGGATTCTGGCTGCCGACATTGACATTGCCCTGATCTGCCACCGCAGCCCGGATATAGAAACGGCTTTCGAAACCATCCGCTCGTTTCAGACCATAACACCAGAAAATAATATGGCGTGCGAGCGGTCGGTCCGTCGGATTCTGGATTTGAAGGGGCAATATCTATAAAATCGCTTTACTCCGTCATTTAAAGCCTGGTCCTTTCGGTTAGGTCAGAGATGTTAGGCTATGCCGATGGCGGTATTTATTGAAATCCGAAGCACGAAATTCGAAATCCAAAACAATACCGAATGATCCAAATTCAAATGATCAAAACAAGACCTTGGTTGGAGATACAAGTTCAAACACCATGTTTGAACCGCAATAGCCTGCGCATTCCCCGTAGCTTGCTGCGAGGTTCTTCAATCATTTGAGCATTTGATATTTGGAT
>JASJGV010000018.1:0-11204 GCA_033791325.1 Desulfobacterales bacterium
ACCGCTTGTCATAACAATGTTCCAAAAATTGGATCGCGGCATAAGGGTTTGTAGCAGAAAAACGGTCCTCAATCGGAACGTTTTTCTGACAACCCCTATAAAAGACAGAGGGTTCCAGTCTCCACTCTTCACAACCTACGACTTCTCTCAATAATGAGCTCCATGTCTCGCTTCATGCCTTTTATCTACAATGACTATATCCACTCACTGACAAATAGTATATCATTCAAATTCGCTCGCAAACTCCACGGCATGCGAAGCACTGCCGCACGGCAGAACCCGGGGATAACGCGCTCGCTGTTGCGGTTCAAATTTCAATATTTTCCTTCCATTAGTAAAAAGGTGGTTTGATATGACAGAAGAAGGGTTTCAACCGTTGACGGGATATCGCAGATTTCCAGAGACTGAGATGAAAAAACGGGCCTCGGCTTTTTATTCCCAGATGCGGCGACGACGTACGGTGCGGGAATTTTCAGACCAGCCGGTTGACCGTAAGGTTATCGAAAATTGTCTGCGCGCTGCCGCCACAGCACCGAGCGGTGCCAATCAGCAACCCTGGCGCTTTGTGGTGGTGTCCGACACCATCGTCAAGCAACGAATTCGTAAATCAGCGGAAAAGGTCGAAAAGGATTTTTACAGCAAAGACACCACTCTTAAATGGAGAGACGCCCTCAAACAACTTAAAACAGGGCCCCAAAAACCATTTCTGGAAACAGCACCCTATCTAATTGCCATCTTTTCTCAAAAATACAGCTATTCAACCAAGGGAGAAAAAAAGAAACACTACTACGTGGCAGAGTCCGTAGGCATTGCCACGGGTATGCTCATAACAGCCTTACACCATGCCGGTTTGGTTACCCTTACCTACACACCTGCAAACATGAAATTTCTAAACAACATTTTAGCAAGACCAACAAATGAAAAACCGTTTATGATTCTTGTGGTGGGGCATCCCTCTGAACCTGCGATTGTGCCGATACTTCAGAAAAAAACACTGGAAGATATTTCTGTATTTATATAGTGTCCTAATAGAACCTGTCCGGGCTGCCCATCAAAAATGGATGGCTAAATTGAAAACGAAGCGATTTTCTTATCACCCCATGTCCAATGATATCCCACATAAGGTATTTGACCCGTCAGCGCCACCCAAACCACTGAAATGGCTGGTTGGAAACATGCGCCATGCCAGGGGCTGGATTCTTATTTCCGTGTCGGCAGGCTTTGCCAGTGGATTACTATTGATTCTCCAGGCAGCATTTTTATCCAGAATAATCCATGGGGCCTTTATCGACGGGCTATCACGGTCCGTCCTGAATCCACTTTTTCTGATTTTATGCGGTCTGGTTGCCTTGCGCGCCGGCCTGGCATGGGCAAGAGAAGTATCGGGGTTTCATGCCGGTGCAGGCATTCGCCAGGAAGTCCGCATGGCCCTGATACACCATATCGGCACCCTGGGGCCTGTTCGGGCTGATCATCCCCACAGCGGTGCCCTGTCAACCACCATTGTCGAGCAGGTGGAAGCGCTGCATGCGTTCTATGCCTACTATTTGCCCCAGCTGGCACTGGCCGTCTCGATCCCGGCAGCCATTGTGGCTTTTGTGTTCCCCATCAGTTGGGCCGCCGGAGGACTGCTCCTGATGACGGCACCACTAATTCCGCTGCTCATGGTCTTTATTGGCATGGGCGCCGAAAATATCAGCCAGAAACATTTTCAGGCTCTGTCACGTATGAGTGCCCACTTTCTTGATATTCTTCAGGGTCTCCCCACCCTCAAACTCCTGGACCGCAGCCGAGCTGAGGGAAAGTCTATTGCAAAAGTCTCCGATGAATACAGGCGGCAAACCATGAAAGTGCTGAAAGTCGCATTCTTATCCACGGCCGTGTTGGAGCTGTTCAGCTCTTTATCCATCGCCCTGGTGGCTGTCTACCTTGGAACCACGTACCTGGGGTATACCCAATTCGGCTTGTTCGGCCAGGCTCTGACCCTGAAACAGGGCCTCTTTATTCTGCTGCTGGCACCCGATTTTTATCTGCCTCTCAGGGAACTGGGGACTCACTACCACGCCCGAGCAGAAGCCATGGGCGCAACCCAGGAAATTTTAGACATTCTTTCCAGGCATCCTTCCGCAACCTTCACCGGTGCTAGACAACTGGACACTTCCAGACCTCTTGCCGTGGACGCCAGCAAAATCCATTTTGCCTATAATATTCGTAAAGAACCGGTGTTAACTGATGTCAGCATAAAATTGGTGCCTGGAGAGCACGTGGCCCTGGTAGGAGAGAGCGGGGCCGGGAAAACCACGCTCTTGAACCTTTTGCTGGGATTTGCAGAGCCTGACCAGGGTGAAATTCGTGTCAATGGCAACCCCCTTTCAGAATTAGCCCTGGAAACATGGCACCGGGCCCTTGGTTGGGTTGGTCAGAATCCCATGTTGTTCCATGATACCATTGCAGGAAATATCGGTATGGCCCTGCCGGGCGCAACGAGATCAGATATCGAACAGGCTGCCCGCTCTGCTCACGTACTTGATTTTTCACGGCATCTTCCCAGAGGTTTAGACACAAAGGTGGGCGAACACGGATGGGGGCTATCCCGGGGCCAGGTCCAGCGTGTGGCGCTGGCACGCGTGTTTCTAAAAGATGCACCGATTCTATTGCTGGATGAACCCACCGCCGGACTGGATGTCGACACCGCACAATCAATAATGCAAACCCTCACATCCTTTTCAAAAAATCGAACAGTTCTTTTGCTCACCCATCGGCTGGATCATATTCAAACCGCTCACCATATTATCGTTATGACCGGGGGCAGACTAGTAGATCAAGGCAGTTATGAGGAACTCATGAATCGTCCGGGTGTGTTTAGGGAAGCTGTAAACAGTAAGCGATAAGCAGCTTAAGGCTTAAAGCTTATCGCTCAAATAATATATCATGAAAAAATTGCTTAAAGACCTAACACCGTTTATCCGCTTATTCCGACCACACTATCGTCGGATGGGCTTAGGCACTTTTCTGGGATGGCTGTCCGTCATGGCCTCGGTAGGACTTCTGGGGCTGTCGGGCTGGTTTATATCCGCTGCCGCCTTTGCCGGACTGTCCCTTGGAACCGCCTATCTGTTCAACTTTTTTTACCCCAGTATCGGTGTACGGCTGTTTGCCTTTACCCGCACCCTTTCCAGATATGCCGAACGAATCGTAACCCACGACGCCACCTTCCGTATGCTGGCCACGCTCAGACTCTGGTTTTACCAAAAGATTGAGCCACTGGCACCTGCCCGCCTGATGCAATACCGCAGCGCGGACATCCTGAACCGCATTGTGCTCGACATTGAGACCCTGGACAACCTTTATGTCAGGGTGCTTTCCCCCAGCATGACAGCTTTTTTGACCATCGTTGGGGTTGTTCTGTTTCTGGCTCTTTTCGATGTCTGGATTGCAGGAACCGCCCTTTTATTTCTTCTCATATCCGGAATTGCTCTCCCCCTGGCAGCCGCTGGCTCCGGAGCCGATATCGGTCGACACCTTACCATTAGCACTGGAAAAATGAGAATGCTAACCATCGAAGGTATCCAGGGTCTTTCCGAGTTGTTGGTTTTTGGCGCCTGGAACCAGCAGATTGCCGCACTTGAAAAAGAGAGCTCTGCATTAATCCAATACCAGGGCCGAATGAGTCGCATCCGGGGACTATCACTCGCCGGGACCACCCTGCTCACAGGCCTTGCGATACTGACCTGTTTATACATCGGGGTAAACCAGGTAGGTCGTGGGATGCTGGACGGTGCCAACCTGGCTTTGGTCGGCTTTGCCGTGCTGGCATCGTTCGAAGCACTTTCACCCCTGCCCGCCGCCTACCAGTACCTTGGGCAGACAAAAAAAGCAGCTGAAAGACTGCTTGATATCGTAAATGCACCCCCAGCCGTTATCTTTTCAGAAGTCTCAATGAGCCCTGTCGAACACTTCCATATTCACTTCGACAGCGTTGATTTTCGCTATGGAAGTTCCGCCCCGTGGATTCTTGAAAGATTTGATCTGCACATAGGCCAGGGCCAACACGTGGCTATTCTGGGTGAAACAGGCACCGGAAAATCAACCCTTTTCAACCTGTTGGTACGATTCTGGGACCCGGTCCGGGGCAGCATTCAAATCGGCGATCATGATCTCAATACTTTTACCGAATCAGACTTGCGGCAGACCATCGGAGTTGTTTCCCAGCAAACCCATCTGTTTCATACCACCTTGCGTAAAAACCTGTTGATGGCCCGGCCCGAAGCTGACGAAACAGCATTGAGATCTGCATTGGAAAAAGCACAACTGCTCGATTGGGTCGAAGCACTTCCCCAAGGTTTGGATACCTGGATAGGGGAAGCCGGCAAGGGTCTTTCCGGGGGCCAGGCCCGGCGGTTGAGCTTATCCCGGATGTTTTTACAGAATGCCCCCATCTGGGTACTGGATGAACCCACAGAAGGATTGGACCGGATCACCGAACGAAAAATGATGCAGGCCTTATTCCATGCATCTCAGACTCACACCCTCCTGGTCATAACTCACAGAACAGCAGATCTGGATCGATTCGACGAAATCATTCTCATGGACAAGGGTCGTATTGTTGCCCGGGGAAGCCACGACGCCCTGTTGAAAACCAGCTCGGAATATGCGGCGTTAATCGAAAGAGGCTAGGAAGATTTGTTGAGATGAATAGCACAGGCCTGGTTGTCAAAAGATTTAGCCGTTCTCAAAACATCGGTACGATGTTGACAATTGGTTTTAAACTTGACTAAAATTTTACCTTCCTATATATAAATTCAATCTCCGCTTTTACGAATGCTTCATATCCATCTTTAGTTTTAAGTAAGCTCCCATCTTTTACAAATGATAAAGGTAGGAAACCCTTGAAAAAGAAGACTGATAAAGCGCCTTTCTCTTTTCTTCCGGAAAAAGCACAGGAAGATCTTCATAGTCAATTTTCATCCGAAAAAATAAATAAAGGCACCATACTTCTGGTCCAGGAAATATCACCGATTGAGAAGTTCCTGGTTCTATCCCAAGGATCTGCTCAGTATTATTTTGAACAGAATAATGAAAAAACGCTTCAGGGGCATTTAAATAAAGGAGACAACTTCGGGGGTATTTCAATCCTGCTAAATGATGCAGTGTCCGTAAGAACGTTAGAGGTGCTTGAAAATTCTGTTTTTTTAAGTTTAGACGTCGACATTTTTCTTAAAATATGCACCGAGTTTGAAAAATTTAAAGCTTATTTTACAAATGCTTTTGGAAAGTTGATGCTGAATAAGTCCTACGCTAGTATTATTGCAAGGCAGGCTAGTGATAAAGAATTTAATCTGCCTTTTTTTAACCAGCCCATTTCAGCGATTTTCAGACCCAATATAGTCACCTGCCCGCATGACGCGACAATCCATGAAGCCGCAAAAAAAATGGCAAATAGTAATTCAGGGTCAATCTTTATTAAGAATGAAAAGGGAAAAGTTGATGCCATAATCACCGATGCCGATCTAAGAAACAGTGCAATAGCCAGAGAGTTGGACTTTGGACAACCCGCCTCTTCCATTGTATCGTCCCCCGTTGTTTCAGTTCCTGCCGACGCCCAGGTTTTTGAAGCGTTTCTCAAAATGGTTGGAGAAAACAAGAAGCATTTGGCAGTTTCCAGCAAGGCCAATGATATAATCGGCACGATTTCCGATAAAAATTTAATTGCCGCCCAGGCCAATTCTACATATCTTCTCGCTAAAACCATTAAATCAGCTAAAAACGTCAACCAGCTTGAAAATATGCATTCGAAAATGGCTTTAATGCTTCTGGATCCCATCCGAAACGGCGCAAATCCTGAATATGTCACACGCTTGATCACGACAATGTCCGACGCTATCTTGGATAAAGTCATAGAATTAAGCATTACAGAGCTGGGTAGCCCTCCATGTAAATTTGCTTTCATGATAATGGGTTCGGAGGGCCGGGAAGAGCAAACCCTTGTTTCTGACCAGGACAATGGCATTATTTACCAAGACCTAGAAGATGATAAAGACAAGGCAGATGCAGCAGCGTATTTCGGTAAACTTGCCGAACTGGTGTGCAACCGGCTCGATATCGCCGGATACAAGTTTTGTACTGGCGGATGCATGGCAAAAAATCCCAAATGGTGTCAGTCGTTGACAAACTGGAAAAAATATTTTCACAACTGGATATATAACGGGACACCTGAAGATCTTCTTAATTCAAGTATCTTTTTTGATTTCAAAGGCGGTTGGGGGGATTTGGATCTAACAGATCAACTCAAATCATTTCTATTGAAAGCTGTGGAAAAACGGCCAGGATTCTTAAGATATTTAACTGAAAATGCATTGTACTTCAAGCCACCCATAGGTTTGTTCGGCAAGCTAGTTGTTGAATCCAAAGGGGAACATAAAGACTCTATCAATGTTAAATGGGCCATGCAGCCAATTGTTGACTTTGCACGGGTCTATTCATTGAAACACGGCATTGTTCAAACCAATACCTTGGCAAGACTTTTCAGGCTGTATACAAAAAACGTATTAAACAATGAGCAGTATATTGATCTGGTACAATCATACAGCTATGTGATGCGTTTAAGGTTTTTAAGAAAGATTACCACCATTTTTTATGAAGAAAAACCTCCGGATAATTATATCAATCCGAGCAACCTGTCTTATCTCGATAACGCCATGTTAAAAGAGTTATTAAAAAAAGTTGGACAATTTCAACAAAAATTGAAAGCCGAATTTATTGGAACGACGTAATAAATGGCATTTATGGAGAATAATCAAACATTGAATGATAAAAGAATACTTGCCGTTGATGATGAACCCGATATCATGGGAGTGAATGGATACGAACTGCTGAAAATTGCTAACAGTCAGAATATTCCGGCGCTCATGCTCACAGCCCATGCTTCCTCAAATGCCAGTCTGAGTCGGTTAGCCGAAGGAGGGGCAGCCTATTATACCCCTAAAGATAAGATGCATGAGCTGGATACTTTCCTTGCAGACGTCTTTCAGGCTATTGCAGATGGAAAAAGCTCATGGGAAAGAGGGTTAGAACGTTTATGTATTTCTATGACAATGAAGATGGAAAAAGCTATTGGAAAAGAATATTAGAACATTTATGTATTTCTATTAATATGGAGAACAACAATGAATTTGAAAAAGAAAGGGGCGTAGGATCTGAGGGTTGGAGGGTAAAAGCCATAAGCAGTAAGCTATAAACTGCTTGATGCTTACCGCTTACTGCTTATAGCTAATAGCTAATAGCTTCCCCTTCGACCCTTCAAACCTCCAACCCTGCTCTTAATACATCATGTCTTCCGGCTTGACCTTCCCCTTGAACAGATTATAGGTCCAGATCTGATAGGCAAGCACAAGGGGAACAAACAGGATCACCACGACCAGCATGATCTTCAGCGTCAGTGGACTGGAAGAGGCATTATAGGCCGACAGGCTGAACTCCGGATTGATGCTGGAGGGAAACAGATTGGGAAACAATCCAATCACACCGAAAAAGGTCGCCCCGACAATGGTCAGCGCCGAAGAAAACCATGTGCTGAACCAGTTTTCCTTCTCCAGGTAGAATCGAACACCCAGCAATGCAACAACGGTAATAAGAATCACCACAAAGAGTATGGGGCTCGTGAGATAGTTCTGATAGAGCGGTGTGGCAAACCAGCTGGCCACCAGAAAAATCACGGCAACCACCAGCAGGAACGGCCAGATATTTTTCGACATTTTAACTGCACGATCATGCAAATCTCCTTCACTCCTGATGATAATCCAGTTGGCACCATGCTGCACAAACAGGAGCAGGAATAACACGCCGCCCAGCAGGCCGTATGGATTCAACAGGGTAAACAAGTTCCCCTGGTAAAGCCCCTCGCCATCAATGGGGATTCCCTGAAATATATTGGCAAATGCCACACCGAAAAGAATGGCCGGAGCGATACTGCCGATGAAGATACAGGTATCCCAGACTTTTTTCCATCCCGGATGATCGACTTTGTTACGGAATTCAAAAGAAACGCCCCGAATAATCAGGGCAAACAGGATCAGCATCAAGGCGGTGTATAGAGATGAAAACATCACGGCATACACCAGGGGAAATGCGGCAAAAGTCACGCCGCCTGCAGTGAGAAGCCATACCTCATTGCCATCCCATAAAGGCCCCATGGCATTGATCATTATATTTTTATCTTCCTCCGTTTTTCCCAAAACCGGATACAGTGCACCAATACCCAGGTCAAATCCATCCGTCATAAAGTAAAGTGCCCAAAGAAGACCCCAAAGAAAAAACCATCTTGTTTGCAAAACCATTTTATCCTCCCATATTATCTAAAAACCCGCCAAACCAGTTAAGCTTATCTGGGTTCATCGTTCGTCTCCATTTATTCGGATGCCAGTTCCGGTCCTTTTTTGGCCTTCTGGAACATCAAATAAAACCCGGCAGCACCCAGTACACTGTAAATCAGGACAAAGCCTACCAGAGAAAAAGCGACCTGTGAAACCGCAACAGGTGACGCACCGTCAGCGGTTCTGACCACACCGTAAACCAGCCACGGCTGACGGCCAATTTCCGCTACTACCCATCCGAGCTGAATCGCCAGATAGGGCAGTGGAATCGCAAACATCATAATTTTCAAATACAGTGAATTCTCAAGCAGCTTGTTGCGTTTGAACCAACCGAATACGGTTAGAAGAATAAAAATCACCCCCAGACCCACCATACCCCTGAATGCATAAGAGGTAACCAGCACCGGCGGTCGCTCATCTTTGGGAAAGTCCTTGAGGCCTTGAACTACGGCATTGAAATCATGTTTTACCAGGAAACTGAGCAAGCCGGGTATCGCTCCTATTTCAACGGCATTCCTCTCGTTTTCCGGATCCGGCCAGGTAAACAGATAGGACGGTGCCATATCGGTTGTTTCCCACAAGGACTCCATGGCAGCCAGTTTGGCAGGCTGTTTTTCAGCCACCATGACACCATTCATATCCCCCAGGATAAAAACCATCAGAGAAAAAATAAGACCGAAACCCAAGCCGGTCTTGAAGGACTTTGTAAAGAATTCCTTGTGGTTGTTTTTCAGCAAATGATAGGCACTGATGCCCATGATAAAGAAACTCGCCAGTACCAGAGCGGAACTGATGGTGTGAAAGATCTTATAAATGGCAAAGGGCTGCGAAACCACCGCACCGAAATCCACCATTTCCGCCCTGCCATTGCGGATCGTGAAACCCACCGGGCTCTGCATCCAGGCGTTGGCAATCAAAATCCATACCGCGGAAAGATTCGACCCGATGGCCACCAGCCACATCACCCCAGCATGGGCCTTTTTGGATAGTTTCTTCCAGCCAAAAATCCATACACCGATAAAGGTGGATTCCAGGAAGAAAGTGGCTGTGGCTTCAATGGCCAGGAGTGAACCAAAGACATCCCCTACATAAGCTGAGTATCGTGACCAGTTGGTTCCGAACTGGAACTCCTGCGTGATACCGGTGACCACGCCCACGGCAAAATTGACCAAAAACAGTTTGGCCCAGAATTTAGTCATGTTTAGATACGTTTCATCCCCGGTCTGGACATACCGGGTTTCCATATAGGCGATAATGATTGACAGCCCCAGCGTCAACGGGACAAAAAGGAAATGGAACATAATTGTGGATGCAAATTGCAATCGTGATAGGGTGACTAAATCCATATGCTTCCTCCTGATAAAATAAAATCGTTACACGACATTATATGCGTTACATTTATACAAACTACTCTATTGTTACCTAAGTTGAGCGTTTCATGGCCTCCATCAAATCAATGGTACAACTTTTATCCGCCAGGATACTTTTGAAGTTGGCTTGCCTGAGTGTCTCTCTGAGCTGGTCCCGGGCCGTTTCCCAGACCCGATGAATGGAGCAGGTCGATATCCGGTCACATGAATCTGGTCGAACAACACAGTCGTTGAGATAAATCTCTCCAATGACTGCCTCCACCACATCCAGCATGGTCAAATTTTCCGAAGGCACCAGCAAGCGGTAACCCCCTTTTGAACCCTGAACGATCTCGATTATCCCGGCTCTGGCAAGTTGCTGAGCTATTTTACCCAGAAACTGTGCCGGAATATCCATACAGCGAGCAATTTCTTTCTTGCTGACCACAACGTCCATTCCCTGAAATGAAAGGAACATGGCACATCGTATGGCATATTCACCGGCTTTTGTCAGGCGCATTCTAACTCCCAGTCGCATTAGGACATATAATATATTATTTATCCTATATTTTCGAAACCAGCATGTGTCAAGCAATTTCTACATTAAAATATATCCTCACAATCAGAACCATTTTAGTAGGAAAAGAAATTGACATTCCCCCGCATCTCAGATAGATAATTTAATATAATTCTCACTGTCACAATGTTATATATGATGCCTTTTAATCCCAGGTTTCATTGGATTGATCTCTGGCTGATATTTTCCAATCAAATTAGAAGTCATCTCAAAAAAGGGTTTTTGGTTCAAGTTCAAGGCGGCCCCGTACTTCAACCCGCAGGCGCCCGCAGGAAGTGCCCTTGGGGTGCATACTGTAGTATTCCGAGGATTTGAAGCAAGGGGCCAACACAGAAATTGGGCCGAAATACTTTTTTGAGATAGCTTCTAACGAAACACCGTCGGGTACCTGCTCACATGGATCGTCGAACTTTTCTAAAAATCGCCGGAATGGGAAGTCTGGCGTTTGCTACTTCCTGCAGCCCTGAAAGTGACAAAAGACTTTTTTCCCTGGTACGCGCTCCCGGAGACATGGTTACAGGTAAAGCAAGCTGGTATGCTTCCACATGTCGGGAATGTCCGGCCGGATGCGGCATTCTTGCCAAAAATCGTGAAGGCCGCATCATAAAGCTGGAAGGCAATCCCCTACACCCCATTAATAAAGGCAGACTCTGCATGCGTGGCCAGGCTGCTCTGCAGGGGGTCTACCACCCCAACCGACTCAAGACACCTCTGTTTAAAAAAGACGGCCACTTTCAAGCCATCTCCTTTTCTGAAGCACAATCCCTTTTGAATACACGGGCAGCCATTGCCCGGGATGGATCGAATCGGGTGCGTATGCTGACGGAAACCATTGGCCTCAATCTCATGCAATTGCTCACCGAGGCAATGCAACATCTGAACAGCCCGGCACCCCTTGTGTTCGAG
>JASJGV010000019.1:0-8873 GCA_033791325.1 Desulfobacterales bacterium
CTGGCGGAACGGCGTCATCAGACTGGCGGCACCCTCAGTGGCGGCGAACAGCAGATGCTGGCGGTTGCAAGAGCCCTGATGGCAAGACCCAGACTTCTTCTTCTGGATGAACCCTCTCTGGGACTGGCACCCTTGATCGTAAAACAGATATTTAAAATTATTCGCAAGATCAATAAAGAAAATAATACCACGATCTTTCTAGTGGAACAGAATGCCAACCTCGCCCTGCAGGTCGCCCACAGGGGGTATGTCATGGAAAACGGACGCATCACCCTTTCCGATACCAGCCAGAATCTGCTCGCCAATGAGGATGTGAAGAAGGCCTATCTAGGAATTTAGAAACCCTATCCTTTTATTCTGATACCGGTTTTATCCCACTGAATATCCAATATCGAATATCGACTACATTAATTTCGAAGTGCCCATCCGTTGATAGAAAAGGTAGGAGTGCAACGATTCATCACTTCGACATTCTTCTCATGAAGCCAAGTCTATCTTCATAAAATACACTCCATTATGATTCGTCGGGATTCCATGATAAAAGCAGGTTCCCTGCCTGCAACCTTTGTAATAAAACGGTAACCAGGTGTTAGATAATTTGGCGCAGCAAGGTTCTTTGGGGTTGTTTATTTATAAAAAAGAGGAAAAAAACTTCTGCAATTTGACAGCATCATGAGAAATCCTTGAGTTTCCCGTTCTGATCAGTTCTGCCGCAAGGCATTTCAACCTGAAGCCGTAGTTATGCTACTGCGAAGGTTGAATAACACAGCGGCGGGGCTGATCAGGACGGGAAACCGGGCCAGGTGGAGAGGGGATCTGTTGACCTGACGAGATGCATTCCCGCTTCTTCGAATCGCTCAAATGCCCTATTGGCCATTTCGGTATAGTCGATCACATCCGGAATGACTACCGGGGATGTACAGTCTTCCAGCAGGTATACCCTGGACGCCAGAGCTGGATCCTTTTTTTCAATTTCAGTCAACAGGTCTGCAACACTCCAGGCCACACAATGGCTTTTGGCCTGACCGGCAATGATAACCGCATCAAATGCCAGAAGCCTGTCCATGAGCTGCTGGTTGACACTTCCAAGCGCCCTGTTGTCCAATCCCTCGGTGATTTCAGGACGCAGTACAGAGTAGTTCTCCGTCAGGGAATGGGCTCCCTTGATCTGGAAATCGGGCTGACTGAACCGGCACACCGTATGAAAAAAGATCGCTTCTTCAATGGCAGACACCTGGGCATGCCCGATCCCCCCCAGCATGGCATGATAGGGCCAGATGGTAAGATCGTATTTACCCCCCTTTTTCAGCTGTTGTGCATAATGCATCAG
Organism: Desulfobacterales bacterium; assembly: GCA_033791325.1. GTDB lineage: Bacteria > Desulfobacterota > Desulfobacteria > Desulfobacterales > B30-G6 > B30-G6. The sequence continues at coordinate 1,331 of JASJGV010000019.1, forward strand.
ATGGGCCTGCCCAAAGCCTTCATCAATACGCAGCCCTCCTGCCAGCCCATCGTTAAAACACCAGACACCTTTTTCGATATCATCCAGTGAAACCAGGGTATAAGGATCCGGGTGCTCTCCGGCTTCATTGATGAGAAAAATGCTGTGAAAAATTTGCATGACCTGGTGGGTATCCAGGGTAGGACAGATCTGGGTGATGGACCGCAGGTTCCGATAGATAAAGGCTCCCAGTCGCCGGTTGTCATCCACCGCACCGTTTCCGGTCACGCCCCCCACATAGAGTTCAAAATCAGGAATGCAGAAGGTATTTTGGATATCGATGAGCATCAGGCACACGCTGGCAGTATCTCGGGTAGCGGGTCTGATGCCATGCTGCTCCCGCCACATGGCTGCATCCTCGGCCCGCTCCTGATAAGGCACCCGCCAGACTTTCCCCACTCGAGCAGTATTAAAAAAAGATGGGATGGGCAATTCATTCACTGTCATGGCGTCTCCTTAAATTAAATATCTTTTTGGGCCATAGCAAGCCTCTCACTCAGCTTCACGGGGTATTGGTGCCTCTGGTGGATCGATTTGTATTTGCACGGCAATGTACTGAAATTTGATTTGAAACCGGTCCGAATATCTTCTAACGTCGAAGGAAGACCCACCCGTTCTCCCTGATGCATGACACGCGACAAAAGCGGGGTGGTGTTATCCATAATTTCGTTTCGCAAACCAATGATGTCTTCGGTAAAAATCCCCTGGTCATCAACTTTTCTAAACACCTGTTTTTCACCGGCCAGGGTCTTTTTGCCCGGACTTAATTTTCTCACAAGCCTGTCATTCAATTGAACCAGCTTGTATACCACATCCAGATAAGGTGCATCCGCACAGGAACCTACCTTTGTACCCACCCCGAAAGCATCGATACGGGCACCCTTTGTCAGCAAATCGTGGATTTTGAACTCGTCAAACCCACTGCTGGCATATATTTTGACTTCAGAAAGTCCAGCCATGTCAAGAATATCACGTACCCTGCAGCTCAAGTCGATCATATCACCACTGTCAAGACGAACACCCTTGAGCGCGTGTCCCTGTTTTTTCATTTCCAGACCCACATGCACCGCTTGTCTGGCACCCTCGATGGTGTCATATGTATCGATAAGAAAAACAGAATGGTCCGGGAAGAGGGCTGCATAGGCGCGAAAGGCATCGAGCTCGTGTTCAAATGCCGATATATAAGAGTGCGCCATGGTACCGGACACCGGGATATTATAGCGTTGCCCGGCCAGAAGATTGCTGGTTCCTGCAAACCCTGAAATATAGGTACTTCTGGCAACATTCAGCCCGGCATCCTGCCCCTGTGTTCTGCGCAGGGAAAAGTCGATCAGGGGCCGTTCATTAGCCGCATGAACGCAGCGCGCCCCCTTGGTTGCAAACAGGCTCTGTGAACCGATGGTATTGAGCAGAAAGGTTTCAATTATCTGAGCCTGGATGATGGGTGCTGTCACTTCAAGCACGGGCTCATCCGCAAAAAAGATCGATCCCTCGGGCATGGCAATAATATCTCCCTGAAACCGCAAGGTTGTCAGAAAAGATAAAAAATCATCCGCAAAAAGACCTGTATCCTTTAAGTAGGCAATCTCCTTGTCAGAAAATGCGAAACAGGCAAGCTCATCCAGAACTGTCTCAAGCCCTGCCGCCACAAAAAAATTCCGGGCAGCAGACTTCCGCGCAAAAAGGGAAAAAGTGGCGTTTCCCTCTATGTGTCTATCAAAATATGAGGCCGCCATGGTCAGTTCGTACAGATCCGTAAACAGGGGGCCAATTCGCTGGTTCTTGATCATGATGTCTGTTCCTTGTCATGTATTTTCTCATAAGGACAAGATAATAGCATAATAACTGCCTGGATGTATTTCAAGTATGGAATTGCAATTTGCCCTGGATCCCGCTAATATCGCCTCTGCTTTATAGGATCCCATACATGAAAAGGCAGTCAAAACGAATGACAGAAAAGAAAAATCACCAGTTGGATAGAATTTTCGCGCCCAGGGGAATCGCGGTGTTCGGGGGTATCAACAGACCCGGCGCCTTCGGCAATCTCATCGCCTTGAGTCTGATGCGATATGGATACCCGGGAAAGCTCTACCCCATTTCCTCTAAGGGTGGTGAACTGAATGGACAGACCATCTACAAACGTATCGAGGATGTGGATGGCCCGGTTGACCTGGCTTCCATATCGGTTCCAGCCAAATTTGTGCCCGAAATCCTGAGGGCCTGTTTACGCCAGGGTGTCACCGGCGCTCAAATTCATTCGTCCGGGTTTGCCGAGACCGGTTCACCCGAAGGTCTTGCCCTGCAGGAGGAAGTGGCCGCCATTGCCCGTGAGGGCATCCGGGTGGTGGGACCCAACTGTTTTGGTATTCATTCACCCAGGGGAGGTATCACGCTGTTACCGGGTGCTGATTTCTCTAAAAAGCCAGGCTCTGTTGCCATGCTCTCCCAGAGTGGAGGTGTTGCCACTGATTTTGGGTATGAAGCCCGTTTTGCCGGTGTCCATCTCAGCAAAATAGTATCCTTTGGCAATGGGTGCGACCTGGACGCCATCGCACTTCTCGACTATCTATCCACCGATCCTGAAACAGACGTGATCGTCGCTTACCTGGAAGGTATCACGGATGGACATAAATTTTTAGAGACAGTCCATCGAGTGACCCGGCAAAAGCCCATGGTGATCTGGAAAGCTGGCCTGACACCGCCGGGAAATCGCGCTACTCAGAGTCATACCGCTTCTCTGGCAGGTGATGCCAACATATGGGCAGGTGTTCTCAGGCAAGGAGGTGCCATCCCTGTTCAGGGTCTGGATGAACTCATGGATGCCCTCGTGGCCCTGAAATATCTCAAAAAGCCGGGATCCCGAATAGCCCTGGTGGGCGGCGGTGGTGCCATCGGTGTATTCAGCTGCGATCTGTCTCATCGATCCGGGTTGACGCTGGATCACTTCAGTGCTGAAACACAAAAGCGGCTTCGACAATTTTATCCCACACCCGGCAACAGCATGCAGAACCCTCTCGATACAGGATCCCCGGTGGTGCCGGCAGATGTCATTGAAAATTCCCTGGAAATTATCCTGGATTCAGAGCCCATCGATATCCTGATCATGGTATTCCTCATACGACCCCTTGAAGTGGAAATGCGATCCTTTATGGAAATGGCCGGTATGCCAACCGAACCGCCCGGGGCGTATCTGGAGGGGTTGTTGCCGGTACTCGAACGGTTGAAAAAGAAATCCAACAAGGAAATCATAACCGTTTTTGAAAACCGGGCCATGACCGTTGCAGATGTGGAAGTCGAAAAAACATCCCGTCTCATGCGCAAGGCATATCAGTCCGCCGGTATTCCCGTGTTTTCCAACGTTGAAAGGGCCCTGCGGGGTCTGCATCATGCGATGGCAATCACCTCCAGGCACCCCGGCTGATCCTTATGAGTGTTAATACCCACAGCTACAGGACCGTATTTTCCGTCAGTCTGCCCCTGGTTCTCTCCATGGCAGCCACCACCGTCATGGAATTTACCGACCGGGTGTTTCTGGCCAATTATTCCATCGAGGCCATTGCAGCGGCCCTGCCGGGTGGGATTACCGCCTTTCTGTTTTCGACTTTTTTTGCCGGTGTCACCAGTTATCTCAATGTATTTATTGCCCAGTATACCGGCGCGGGTAACCTCTCGCGTATCGGTGCCTGTGTCTGGCAGGGCATTTACTTTTCCTTACTGGCCGCTGTCATCCTGATCGGTTTGTCATTTATGGCTGATCCGCTTTTTCGCCTGGGGGGGCATCCCCTGGAAATACAACGCCTGGAGAGTGTCTACTTCAGGATCCTGTGTATGGGCGCCGGTATGAACGTGCTGGGCACCGGTCTGGCCTGTTTCTTTTCAGGCCGGGGCAGAACACGCCCCGTGATGATCATCAGCCTCATCGGTATGGCTTTCAATATTCCCCTGGACTATGCCCTGATCAACGGGATATGGATATTTCCGGAGATGGGTATTCAGGGGGCAGGTATCGCCACGGTCTGTTCCTGGACCCTGATCGCGGCACTCTATTGTGTGCTTATTTTCAACCCTGAAAACGATCGTCTTTACGGTGTTTTATCCAATAGGGCCTTTGATGCAGAACTGGCCCTGCGTATCTTGAGAACTGGTATTCCGGCGGCCCTGCAGTTTGCCATGGATGTGTTTGCCTTTACGTTTTTCATCTTCATGGTGGGCAGGCTGGGCAAGGTGGAACTGGCAGCCAGCAACATTGCCTTTTCCATGGAGTCCATTGCCTTCATGCCGGCCTTTGGCTTCTCTATCGGTTTGTCCACCCTGGTGGGACAGGCCCTGGGGCGCAATGATGTTCGGGGGGCGATTCGTTACACCAGACAGACCATCGTTATCCTGTTGTCCTATATACTCCTTATCGATCTGCTGTTCTTTCTGGCCCCCCAATGGGTGATTAAACTTTTTGCCACGGCCGAAAGCACGGGTGCCTCCTATGAACAAATACTGGATCAAGGAGTCGTCATCATAAGGATTATGGCCATCTTCATCTCTTTTGATGCCTTATATTTCATCTTTATCGGTGTTTTAAAAGGCGCCGGTGATACGCGCTTTATCATGTGGAGCATCGGAATTACCACCCTGGTGGTCATGGTTCTGCCCATCACCATCGGTGCAAGATTCCTGGGATGGGGAATCTACGCCTGCTGGATCCTCCTGACTCTGTACGTGCTGTCTTTGTGTTTAGTCTCCTTTCTTCGATATCGCCAGGGCAAATGGAAAAACATCCGCGTTATCGAGAAAATTCCCATCCCCCCAGATTTTTCATAAATTTTTACAAACACAAACAATGTCGATATTCGGCATATTTATTTTTAGGAAATGCTGCGAGGATAAAAGGTCTAATGTAGACTTGACCTCTTTCCTACCAGTTTTATTTCAGCTCCAGATATCTGCCACAATTGACAGGGGTGATGGATCAAGAGGCTTCATTTCAATGGCCTCATCTGGGCATGTTGTGCTGCACAGGCCGCACCCACGGCACAAGTCAGCGTTGTAATGAATCTGTTTTTGGGTAGGCTTGTCGGATTCGGATAATTTTTTGGAAAGTGTAAAGGCCTGAAATGGGCATCGTCCGGTGCAGCGTCCACAGGTGCTGCATTTGTCAGGGTGCCATTGGGCTACATAACGACTCAAGGGGTAGAGTTTGGTTTCATTCAGATAATCAGCCAGTTGCACAGGGTAGCAGCAATCCGAACAGCAGTTGCAGATAGCCCCGTCCAGGGAGCCATCGGCTGCCAACCCCATCTCGGCACTTTGCATCAGACCTTTTTTATGAGCCTCCAGTAAGATTTCCCGGGCTCTTTCTTTTGAGATTTCCCAGCCCAGGTTGCGGTTGTTGCTGAACCGCAGACAGACAAAACCCGGTTTTTTACAGCGTTGCATCATGGCCCGGCAGTTACAGGGCCACAAATAAACATGGGGCACCTTTTGGATCAGGGCCAGCGCCTCGTCCAACAGCACATATTCGGGCCAGATGAGATGTTTGTCCCGTTGCCCGCTTTTTTTAAAAGCGTCGATATAGGGCTTTTTGCGGTCGACAAAAGACTCAAGTTCCCATTGATTGAGCCGGTCTTTAATTTCCCCGGGCAGATCCTGCCAGCCTTCAAAGAGCGCCCAGAACTCATATCTGGTATGAAAGTCGGCAGGTACATAATGGCCGTCGCAGTCCAGACTGATCACACCGCGTCGATAGCAGCGGGTCAGGAATTCATCCGGCCAGTTGGGTTCATTTTTTTGAATCCATTCTGAATAATTCTGCGCACCCATATTCGCCGTACGCTGCTGGTTCAATTCCAGGACAAATACGATTTCCCTGGGTTCAAAAAAACGTGATAACCAGGGAAGCATGAAATCCGGGACCTTTACGATGGTACAGAAAGCTTCGATCTGTTCTCTGGAAATATCATCGGCAATGCTGTCGGCAGGTTGATTCTTTTGGGACATGTGGCTCCTTTATCTTGTTACCTGGTTTTCTCAAGAACAACTCTGGTGGCCCATCTTAAGAAAACCATCAGGTATCTGCCGCCTGCTAAATACACGCCGGCCAAAAAAACCAGGTGTGATGCTATCAGCAGGAGGGGGACCCCTATGAGAATCAGAAAGGGTTTGTTCTGATAGACAGAAAGAGCACTCAGCAGCCCTAGTGCCGGCAAGCCAATGACATAGCTGAGGCACATGAGAAAAATTCCTGAATAAATTCTGACGGAAGGGTTCTCTTTAAATACACTGAGATCCGCACTCTCTGCTATGGCACTGCTGGCAAATTTTGTTTCAGCTATTCGGTTGGCAACTCTTTTGATGATGATTCCCAATGAAATTTTAGCTGGTTTTTTCATCACTCTGTCTGGTTTGCATTAAAAAGAGAGATACAAAAAGATGTATTCCCCATCGTTGATATTAATGGCGATATCGGCACCTCTTGATTCTGCAAAGACAAGCCAGGGGGGGGTGTCTGAACTTCCGCAATCGGCAGTGGGGTAATATTCCCCTGTTTTTCCGTTCGACCATGCCAGGAGCATGGGATCGTCACCCAGCTCTGTCGCCTTTTTTTTGGCAATATCCGTTGCCGATGCCAGGTCAAGACCCGGGTTGTTGATTATGAGTCGTATGTGGTTTCCTGTAAAGCCGAGCAATTCGTTTGACGCCATGATGCCTCTCCCTTTTTTACCCAACAAAAATTGACCTCACGGTCTTTGCTGCTGAAATCGGCAGCCAGTAATATTACAGCATCAACACCTCTCCCCGAGTCATTGTGCTGTCCTGCTGGGTATGGTTTTGGAATACTGATAATTCTTATTGCCTATCACCATGATTATATAAAAAAAGATCGATTATCCTCACGGTTTCCTGATCTGAGAGCGTTCGCTGTCCCATATTTTGGCGATTCGGCCGATGATGACGGCGCTGAGGCCCCAGGCCATGGGCAGGGAAATGGGCATGCCGATGGTATCGAAATAAGGATATTGATACTGCCAGAAACCGAGCTGCATGCAGATAGCCTCGCCGATAGTCCCTAAAATACTCCCTACGATAAAGATAAGGATATCTCTTTCCTTGTGCCAGAAGACAATACCGATCAGAACAATGACCGAGTAGACCATGGCGATAGACTGCGCGATGGAAATAACCACCCACAGGTAATAAATGATGATAAGCGCGGCCAGTATGCCGAACAGAATTCTTCTTGACAAGGTTGTCGGGTCTGGCCAGCGGCGGTCAGCAAGATCAAGCATTGTCAGGGTAATGTGCTGGAACAGACAGAAAAGCGAGGCCCAGATCAGCGGTATCCATACAGGAATGCCCAGGATAAGACCCGGGGCATGGTAGCTCCAGACGCCGAATTTAACACATAGCATTTCGGATGGTGTCCCCAGGACCGCAGCAGCCAGCATTGCGGCGACATCTGGCGGATTTCTATAGTGCAAGAGCCAGAATCCTATACCGGCCATCAACAAAA
>JASJGV010000020.1:0-6023 GCA_033791325.1 Desulfobacterales bacterium
GGGGTTCAAATCTTTTGAACTCGTTCAAGATTGTGGATGCCATGAAAGCAAACATGCCGCTGTTCCAGAAAAAATTGCCGGCTTCGATATAAGATTTAGCCGTTTCGATATCCGGCTTTTCAACAAACCTTTCAATGCCAAGCCCGCCTCCGGGAACAGGTTTCCCCCCTTCGATATACCCATATCCGGTCTCTGGATAATCAGGCTGAATCCCGAAAGTGACTAAATACCCTTTTTGAGCGAGAGCGATAGCCTTGCCGATTCTTTCATGAAACCGGGCGATATCCCCGATGACATGGTCTGCCGGCAGAACAAAAAAAAGACTGTCCGGGGTGGCTGCCTGGTCAAGAATTTTCAGAACCGCCAGGAGAATAGCCGGTGCCGTGTTGCGGCCGACCGGCTCGCCGATAATTACCTTGTCTGCAGTCAGTCCAATGGCTGCAAGGTGCTCTGAAGATTCGTCACAGTGTGCTTTTCCGCAGACGACGCGAACATTATCAAGGCAAAGCGCAGGGTGAAGCCGTTGGATGGTTTCCTGGAGGAAGGATGTCTCTCCGCCTATCTCTGCCAGTTGCTTGGGCGCTTGAGCCCTGGAGACCGGCCACAGACGTGTTCCGGACCCGCCTGCCAGAAGTACAGGGAATATCGATAAATCTTTAACCGTCATCTTTTTGGTTTCCATCGTTCATTCTGATCGTTTTTGTCTTTAAGGGCTCCAGCCTTGCTGCAGATACTCTCATATGCTTGATATCCCAGACACGCATTGATCTCTTTTCTCAATGAGGCTCGCGGTTGCAGTTGCAGATATTCCGGCAGTGCAATTACCGCTTCCGTCATTTCAGGGCTCTGCATGTGAATATAGGCTTCGCAATCGCCTGGATGATTTTTGAATACGGTGTGCAGGGTCTCAAGTTGTTCCCTGTTCGTGCTGGCCATTTCCAGCTTTATGTGAATACTCACTGTCCAGGTCTCTTCCGCTTTTTGAATTGGAATAATATGATTGGACAGGAGATTGACATTATTTTCATCTTTCTGAACCTGGCCGTCCACCAGGATGGCTGTATCCGCAGCCATCAGGTGACTGGTGGTGGTATAGAGCTTGGGAAAGATCGTAATCTCAAACGAACCATGCATGTCTTCCACCGTGACGAAAGCCATAAGGTCCCCTCGTTTGGTGGTGATTACCTTGCTATTGCGGATGATTCCGGCAAGCCTGGCCGCGCAATTGTCAGGTATTTCCTTCAAGGAGATGGAGTCGGCCGTAGCGTATTTGTCGACAATGTCGTTGAAACGATTTAAGGGGTGCCCTGTAATATAAAAGCCCAGGGATTCCTTTTCAAACGTCAGCAACTGTTTTTCATCCCATTCGCCGATATCGGGTAGAGATGGCAGATTGATAGCGGGCTGATCCTTGCCAACCCCGAAGAGCCCCATTTGAGGATCTGTCTTTTCACGTTGAACACGCTGACCGTATTCAAGGATGTCCTCCAGGCCGGCAAAGAGCTGGGAACGTTTTAAACCGAGTGTATCGAAAGCACCACTCTTGATCAGACCTTCGATTACCCGCTTGTTGACTTTGCGGAGGTCAACCCGTTCACAGAAGTCAAAAATGGATGAAAAGGGCTGCTCATCCCTGTACTCGAGAATCGATTCGATGGCACCCTCGCCAACATTTTTAACGGCCGCGAGCCCAAAACGGATTTTCGATCCAGATACGACGAACTCTTTTCCACTTTCGTTGATATCGGGTGGCAATATCGAAATGTGATGACTTTTGCATTCGGAAATGTATTTGACGACACCCTCGGAAGAGTGCATCTCGCTAGTCAGGAGGGCCGCCATGAATTCTACAGGGAAATGGGCTTTCAGATAAGCAGTCTGGTAGGCAATCAAGGCATAGGCAGCGCTGTGTGATTTATTGAAGCCATATCCGCCGAATTTAGAAATCAGACCGAATATTTCAGCGGCTTTTTTGGAAGGGATGTTGTTCTTCTCTGCACCGCCGATAAAGCGTTCTTGGTGTTTGGCCATGATTTCTACAATCTTTTTTCCCATGGCCTTCCTGAGATCGTCGGCTTCAGACATGGAGTAGTTTGCCAGGTCACCGGCAATTTTCATGACCTGTTCCTGATATACGATTACCCCGTATGTTTCTTTCAATATGGGTTCCAGCTCCGGAACCAGGTAGTTGACCTCCGTTCTGCCGTGCTTTCTCTGAACAAAATCGGTCACCATGCCACTGTCAAGAGGACCGGGTCTGTATAGAGCCACGAGGGCGATAACATCATCGAAGAATTCCGGTCGCAGACGGGTCAGCAGGTCCTTCATCCCGGAACTTTCGAGTTGGAATACACCGGTGGTATCTCCGGAACATAAAAGTGCATATGTTGCCGGGTCATCGTCGTTGATATGGTCCATATCCGGCGGTTCTTTGCCCTGAAGAGAGATCAATTTCAAGGCGTTGGCGATGACGGTGAGGTTTCGCAAACCAAGAAAATCAAATTTGACCAGTCCTATCTTCTCGACGATTTTCATGTCGAACTGGGTAACGACTTCATCTTTTTTGCCTGTGTAAAGAGGCAGATAGTCTACAAGGGGTTTGTCACCGATGACCACCCCGGCCGCATGAGTCGAAGCATGCCTTGGCAAGCCTTCCAGAATCCTGGAGATCTGTATCAACTCGGCGACGTCGGGTTTTTGTTCGGTAAGTTCTTTGAGTCTCGGTTCCTGTCTGAGGGCTTCGTCAAGACTGATATTCAGGACATCGGGAACCATTTTCGCGATGGTGTCCACTTCATGAAGCGGAATATCCAGAGCACGGCCCACATCCCTGATGACAGCACGTGTTTTCAGTTTTCCAAAGGTGATGATCTGGGCGACCCGCTCTCCCCCTCCGTATTTCTCGACCACATATTTGAAAACACGTTCTCTGCCGTTGATACAAAAATCGACATCAATATCAGGCATGCTTTTGCGTGCCGGATTTAAAAAACGCTCAAAAATGAGGCCGTATTTGATGGGGTCGAGGTTGGTAATCCCCAGTGAGTAGGCGACAAGACTTCCTGCCGCTGATCCCCTGCCCGGTCCCACAGGAATGTCGTGTTCTTTGGCATAATGGATAAAATCGGCTACAATCAGAAAATACCCTGAAAAACCCATCTCCTTGATCAGTCTTATTTCATAATCGATCCTTTTATCATAGACAGACACATCTATATCGATGCCAGGGTTCTGTTGCTTCAAGTCCTTGAGAATTCGCTGGTATCCTTCGCGCACATTTATTTCGAAAAGATCCGATTCCTCCTGACCAGGCGGTGTTTCAAATTTGGGGAAATGATAGGTTTTGAAATCAAAATCGACATGGCATCTTTCCGCAATGCTCACGGTGTTGGCAATGGCGTCAGGATGGTCCTTGAAATAGGTGAACATTTCAGGTTTTGATTTGTAATAAAGCTGGGTGGTTCCAAACTTAAGCCTGTTTGGCATTTGTACAGTCTTACCGGTCTGTATGCATAAGAGGACATCATGCGCCTTGACATCTTCCCTGTTCAGGTAATGGCAGTCATTGGTTGCCACCAGGGGTATGGAGAGACGACGACTCATGTCGTACAAGGTCTGGTTCACACTTTCCTGGATGTCGATACCATTGTTCTGAACTTCCAGGTAGAAGTTGCCGTCACCAAAAATTTGGCAGTATTTTCGGGCGGCATCATCTGCTTTTTCCATATTCCCTGCATTGATCATTTTTGGTATTTCACCGTTCAGACATGCTGAAAGGCCTATCAGACCACTGCTGTATTCTTGTAACAGGGCCTTATCGATGCGTGGTTTGTGGTAAAAGCCTTCTATTCGGGCAGTGGAGACGAGCTTGCAGAGATTTTTGTAACCTTCATTGTTTTGGGCCAGTAAAATAAGATGGGAAATTCCTTTGTGGTCCAAGGGGGTCTTGTCGGATAAACGCCTGGGTGCCACATAACACTCACAGCCGATGATCGGCTTTATGTTGGATTTTAAAGCCTTTTCATAAAATTCGATACAGCCGAACATGGTTCCATGATCGGTTATGGCGACAGCTTTCATGTCGAGCTCGGCGGACCTTTTAAAAAGTTCATCGAACCGGATGGCCCCGTCCAGAAGGCTGTACTGGGTGTGAACGTGCAAGTGTACAAAGTCGGTTGAGCCATTATTGGTCATAGTATTTTTAGTCAAGTCTATAGTTAGGGGCTTCCTTGGTGATAATAACGTCATGAACATGACTTTCGCGCAGACCGGCGGCGCTGATTTTCATAAAGCGCGCCTTTTCCCTGAGTTCCTGAATGGTTCGACAGCCAAGGTACCCCATACCTGCTTTCAATCCTCCCACCAACTGGTGAATGTTTGCCGTCAACGTACCGCGGTATGGGACACGCCCGACGATTCCTTCTGGAACCAGCTTGTCCTCTTCTTCATCTTCTCCAAGGTAATAACGATCGATGCTGCCTTTTTTCATGGCCTCCAAAGACCCCATTCCCCTGTAGACCTTGTAACTTCTACCTTGAAAGAACACGGATTCACCGGGACTTTCATCGGTACCGGCAAATAACCCCCCAATCATGACGGAATCCGCACCAGCCCCAATGGCTTTTGTAATGTCTCCCGAATATTTTATACCGCCGTCTGCAATCAATGGGACACCGTTTTTGCTGGAAGCCGGCCGACAGTTCATGATGGCAGATACCTGTGGAACACCGACACCGGCCACAATCCGTGTGGTACAGATAGAACCGGGCCCGATACCAATTTTGACGCCGTCAACACCAGCCCGGATCAAGTCTTCCGCTCCTTTGGCAGTGGCGACATTCCCGGCAATGAGCTCAAGATTCGCAAATCGTTTTTTTAATTTGATAACCGCTTGAATGACGTTTTCCGAGTGTCCATGGGAGGTGTCGATGAGAATAATATCGGCGCCCGCCTGCAGGAGTTTCTCCGTCCGATCTTCCATGTCGTCACCAACACCGATGGCTGCACCCACACGAAGGCGTCCCATCTTGTCTTTACAGGCATTGGGAAATTTCTTTATTTTTTCAATGTCCTTGATTGTGATCATGCCGGTAAGACGGCCGGCCTTGTCCACGACGAGAAGTTTTTCGATACGATGCTCATGGAGCAATTTTTTTGAGTCTTCCAGGGAAATACCTTCCGAAACGGTAACAAGATTCTCCTTGGTCATCACGTCGGATATTTTTTTCTCCAGATTGGTTTCAAATCGCAAGTCACGGTTGGTTACGATACCCACCAGTTTATCACCCTTGGTAACCGGCACGCCGGAAATGCGATAGTCTTTCATGAGCTTGAGAACTTCGAGGACTTTCTGATCAGGAGTTATGGTCACGGGATCGACAATCATACCGCTCTCCGATTTCTTGACACGATCGACCTCTGTCGCTTGTCTTTGAATGCTCATATTTCGATGGATAAATCCGATCCCACCTTCCCTGGCCATGGAGATGGAGGCCCTGGCTTCGGTTACGGTATCCATGGCGGCACTCACGATGGGGATGTTCAGGGTGATGTTGCGGGTCAGACGTGTGCTGATATTAACGTCTTTCGGCAACAGATCGGAGTAGTTTGGTATCAGCAGAACGTCATCGAAAGAAAAAGATTCCTCGAGAGGTGTTTTCATGAGCATCTCCTCCACAAGCTGTTAGGTATTCCCAAGTGGGTGTATACACTATTTGGTGTATTTAGGTTTGGAATCGAATAACAAATGGAACGCGCTTTAGCAATGTTTAATTTCGAAACTTGACAGCTTATGAGGCGCATAGTAGATATCTGCCTTACAGAAATCGGAATACAGAAATTAGAATTCAGAAGACAGAATACAGAATTTCGCAAGGTGCTAAATTGTTTTATTGCTGGAAACGAATGAACATCGGGCATCAGATGTTCATATTTTATTCCGTCGTTTAAAACCTGGTCCTTTCAGGTCAGAGATATTTGGCTGTGCCGGCAGCGGTAGCTACTTAAACCCGAAGCATGAAGCA
>JASJGV010000021.1:0-5430 GCA_033791325.1 Desulfobacterales bacterium
CTTGACCGCTTCATTGCTGCCCATCCAGATGGGCCCCAGGCCCAGGATGCTCACCTGCCAGGTGTACCAGTACTGGAGACCGTAAAAGCCCAGGATTTCGTTAAAGGCGCAATTCCGGTACGTATCCCACCGCGTGTCGCCGTTGCCATATTGAGCCGGGGTGAGCAGAGTCGCGAACACCCGTTCCTTTTTCACAAATTCTAAAAAATCAGCGTACCAGACCCGTTCATGGTCATCGTGCTTCAGCTTCTCCTTGCCCTTATTTTCGAAAAATTCGACGGTTTTCAACATGATCTCCCGGCTCTGGGGATCGAGGTGCTCAAAGGTTTCTTTTTTAGGGTGTAATAACATGGGTTGGCTCCTTATATTTGTTAGTATACTAACCTTAAAGATAAAAATCTTTAATTACACTTTAATGGCAGAAATAATTTTCCGATAGTTCTACCCAGTCATTCTGAAAAGTGAAACAATGAAGAATCCTCCACAACATCCATAGCCTTGGCATGTAAGGGACTCTTCGCTTTGCTCAGGGTGACGGAACCCATTGCTATCATCGAGATACACCGGTTACCCTTATTCGCTGTAAAGAGCCTCGATCCGCTTCCCGAACTGGCTATGCACCTCCCGCCGTTTCAGCTTCAGGGTGGGGGTGAGAATCCCGTTCTCAGGTGAAAATGGTTCCGGCAAGAGCAAGAGCTTTCTCGGAACTTCGTAGCCGGCCATCTCCCGGCAGGCCTTTTGTACTTCAGCCTCGATCAGTTCAATCAGGGCGGGTTCTTTCACCAGAGCCTGGGGATCTTCCGGCAAGCCTTTCTCTTTGGCCCAGGGGCCGGCCACCAGCCAGTCAGGTGCTATCACCGCCACGTTGTATGGCTTGTTGGCACCCTCGATCATAGCGCTATCGATGAACATGCTCAGCTTGATGGCCTCCTCGATGTCCACGGGGAAAACGTACTTGCCGTTTTCTAACTTGTACTGTTCCTTGATGCGGCCGGTGATGTATAGGTACCCATCGTCATCCACCCAGCCCAAATCTCCGCTGCGCAGCCCACCGTCGTCGGTCAGCACTTCCGCCGTAACCTCGGGCAGGTTGTGGTAACCGACCATCACATTGGGACCATAGGCGATCACCTCACCCTCGCGGTCGCCATCAGATGCAACGGTGCGGTCTATCTTTACCGAACAGCCCGGGATGGGGCGCCCCACACTGCCGGGCCGGTTGGTTTCCGGTATGTTGACCGTGTGGGCCGGGGACAACTCGGTCATGCCCCAGGCTTCGCATACCGGAATACCGATATCATAGAAAAATTCAGCAATTTTGGGGCTCAGCGCGGCGCTAGAACTGAGGGCCATCTTCATGCGGCCGCCGAATTTTTCCCGCACCTTGCTATAGACGATCTTGTCCACAATGGATAGTTTCAGGCCGGTTAGAAAACCGGCGTTTCCGCCGGCGGCGCGTTTCTCTTCAGCCGCGGCCAGACCCATATCAAAGAGAGCTTTGGCCAACCCGCCCTGCTTCTCAATTTTGTCCTTGAGGCCGGTGAAGACCTTGCTAAATACCCGTGGCACGGCGATAAGCAGGGTCGGCCGCACCAGGGCCAGGTCATCCACGATGGTCTGGGGGCCTTCTGCGAAACCGGTCTGCCCGCCGAAATGGATCAGCATGTGCAACTCGGCCGTCTGACCGAAAGAGTGGGCCCAGGGCAGAAAAGAGAGGGTCCGGTCGCCGACAGACACGAAATCGGGCAGGGTCATGGAGGCGGCTACCGCGTTGGAAGCCAGGTTGTAGTGGCTCAGCAGCACCCCTTTGGGATTACCGGTCGTTCCAGAGGTGTATATCAGACCAGCGATATCCGTTTTTTCCGGTTTGATGGACGGTACCGGATTGTCACATCCGATCACTTCCAGCTCAGCCAGAGTATCGTCGCCCTCACCATCTATCACATAGATTTTTTCCAGGCTTTCGATCTCATCCGGGAAGTCCTTGACCTTCTCCAGGATCTCATCCCTGGAGACCAGCAGCACTTTTACCCCTGAATCCGAGATGATATATTTCATGATCCGGGGCAGTTCGGCTTCATACATGGGAATGTACCGGCCGCCGAGCCCGTATGTGGCATATGCCGCGATAGCCCATTCGGTGCAGTTGTTGGCAATGATGCCGACCCCGTCTCCCTTGCCCACACCAACGGAGGCAAGACCAGCGCGCACGTGGTCCACTCTTTCCGCGACCGCCCCATAGGTTACCCAGTCATACCCGTCTTTATCAGCATTCTTGGTGCCGAACAATTTCATCTCTTTAAATTTGGCAACCGCCTGTTCAAAAAGATCAACGAGATTCTTCGGGCCGTCGTATTCAAATTCTGCCTGGGTCATGACACGCTCCTTTGATTGGGGAGAAAGTTGAAAAAACCAGTAACTTTTTATTACGATGATATCCTTTAAAAAGCAATTCTGTTCGCAGTAAAAATATTTAGTTGGGAATTTGAAATTGGTTGCAAACGCCATTCGGACAACCAATGGCGGGAATGAAGACTTTATCAAAGTGATTAATATGTAACTTATCCGAATTGCTGCTCTGCCTTATTTAGATTGTTCATTCGTATGAATATCTATTTCAGGAATAAAGTAAATCGGAATCAGGGAAAGAATGGGAATGCAGACTAAAATCAGGAGCACGCCCTGAATAGTAAAGATATCGCCCAACTTGCCGACAATGGGGGAAATGATTCCGCCGATGCCAAAAGCCAGTCCCATCATCAGGCTGGCTACCATAGAGCGACCCTTGGGGGCAATTTTCTGGGCCATCACCACTCCCAGGGGCAGGGAAGCCATGTTAAACCCGCCGGCCAATATCGTAGCCGGATAAATCCAGTTGCCGGGAACCAACAAAAATGCGAGTAGAAAAGGGCTCATGAGACCGTGAGTGATCCACAAGAGACGTTTGTATCCCATACGATCCGAGAGATGGCCGCAGAGAATGCCGGCCACCGTCCCTGAAATGGTAAAGATGGAGAAGAGAACGCCGGCGGAAACGATGCTATGTCCTTTCTGTACCCAGATAACGGGCATAAAAGTCATCAACGATTGACCCACCACCGAACGCAAGACCATTGTAATCCAGATCAACAGGATCGGTTGCCAGACACTGCCCAGGGTTTGCCTAAGGGTCTCCAGGAAGCCATATTGGGCCATATCGTTTCCCTGGGGTTTGGGAATGACCCGATAAAAATACATCCAGACCAAAAGACCTATGATCATGGTTGCCGGCATGGCGCCAAGACCGAAACGGGCCACGTATAAAGTGATAAAAATGGGCCCCACCCCGAAAGCCAGGGTACCGGCAGTGTTATAAATGGACATGCCCAGTCCAAGCTTTGGACCGGCATACAGGGGCACCATACCCGTGACCGGTGGATGAAACAGGGAAGACCCCGCAGAGCCGATGACGAGACAGAAAAGCAACCCGTAAAAGCCGGTTGTCACTCCCGTCAAGGGAATGAAAATGATGGGCATGAGTAAACCGATCAAGAAAAAACTGCGGGAGGGATGACGATCGGACCAATAGCCTGACATGGGCTGTACGATGAACATCAAAAAACGGGAAATCCCCGCGAGGAGACCCACCTGGGCCAGACTCAAGCCCATCCTGTCCATAAACACGGGAAACAGAGGGTTTATGAAAGAGCTGTAAAAATCCCCGCTGAAGTGCACCAAGCTTAGCGCTATGATAATTTTCCAGTAGGTTCTTGGAGGAGAATTCACCATAGGGGCTTTTGGCACTAACCCTGCCCAAAGTCAATTGGTTTGTGTATGAAAATATTTATAAAAACCACTAAAAAAACTGAATGTCGAATATCGAATAATGATAGGGCGATCTCACAGCAAAGCTATTCCTTAGCAGTTCCCAGGTATGTCCCGGCATCTTTCAGGACCGCCACCATCGCCGCCACCGTAACTTCACCGGCATCGTAGCTTACGGTGTTAATCTCCTTTCCATTGCTGAAACCGCTGGTAACCGATGTAACACCCGGCAGCCCTTCCAAGGCTGCTTTGCCTACATCGTATCAGGCAACATGAAAGATGGCTTCTGACAGGGCAGGTTCGGCCGCATTAGCAGCTCCGATCCAGCTTGCACTAAACCCCATGACTGCCAACACCCATAAAACGAATATGCTACTGTTTTTCATCTTGCCTCCTTTGCTCAAAGTGCTTGAGATAAGCCCCATACCCTTCCTTTTCCATGTCTGCCACATGAATAAAACGAAGGGATGCCGAATTGATGCAATAACGCAGACCCGTCGGCTCGGGACCGTCGTCAAAAAGATGCCCCAGGTGCGAGTTAGCATGTTTGCTACGCACCTCGGTTCTGACCATGAAAAAACTGCGATCGGCCTCCTCCATGACATTCTTCGCTACCAGGGGTCGGATAAAACTGGGCCAGCCGGTTTTCGATTCATATTTGTCTATTGAGCTGAAAAGAGGTTCACCTGAAACAATGTCCACATAAATGCCCGCATCATGGTTATTCCAGTATGTATTATTAAACGGGCGTTCGGTACCGTTCTCCTGCGTCACCCGATACTGCAGGGGTGTCAGCCGGCTTTTTAGCTCTTCTTGATCAGGAGCACTATACACCATGGCCGGCATGGTCTTGGTGTTCCTGCCCTCTGAAGCCATTGAGCCCATCGAGGTCTTTTCCAGGATGCCATCAAAATGAAAGCTTGCCTCCGCCCATGTTTCCTTTAAGAATTTATCCCTGCCGGATCCCGACCGATACCACTTGTAACGCAGCGGATTCTTTTTGTAATAGTTCTGGTGGTAGTCTTCGGCCGTATAAAACGGCTCCAGGGGTAAAATGTCCGTCACAACGGGTTCCGTAAACACACCGGCCTCGGCCAGTCGCTGTTTTGATTTTTCCGCCAGGCGGCGTTCTGTCTCGTCAGCATAAAAGATAGCGCTGACATACTGACTGCCACGGTCCACGAACTGTCCGCCGGCATCGGTGGGGTTTACATGGGTCCAGAATACTTCCAGCAGTTTTGCATAGCTTACTTTCTGTGGGTCATACACCACCTTCACAGCCTCCACATGACGGGTACTTCCCGATGAGACCTGTTTGTAGGTTGGATTTGCCATACTGCCGCCCGTGTATCCGGAGATGGCGTCGATGACCCCCTCGACCTTTTCAAAATCGGATTCCGTACACCAGAAACAGCCGCCGGCAAAGACTGCCGAACGCATGGAGCCGGAATCACCCGCCATTCTTTTTTGTACGTTATTGTCCATACTGATGACCGAGGTCGAAAGCGTAATGATGGTTATGGCGATTATTAGTGCAAAGTGTAATGTTTTCATAATGATCCCTCCTTATAGGGGTTGTCAGAAAAACGTTCCGATTGGGGACCGTTTTTCTGCTACAACCCCTTA
>JASJGV010000022.1:0-7822 GCA_033791325.1 Desulfobacterales bacterium
TCTGGGAAGGGAAGCCACTCAGCAAATACCTTCTGGGCGTCTTCATCTTCCCAACTAAAATTAACTATTTTACGTTTCATTTTCTAATCCATAAACATATCTTAATTCTTAAGAAACTTCGCTAATAAACCTTGAATCTCCATGTGTAGATAAATGGAGATAAGTCCAACTATCCGATATTTTGTAAAATTGTCAGATACCATATGGTAATGCCCAGCGTACCACGGAAGTGTTTATCATCCGAGTTAGTTTGTCTTGTTAGGCGATTTTAATCATTAATGTTATAATTCACCATTTTCGGAAAAAAACGGCCCGTTCGCAGGGCATAATTCTTATATATATCTCCAAACGTATCAGTCATTATTCTTTCTTCTTCTTTTACAAGTTTGTGCCAAAGCAAATGCAACAACAATACCCAAAACAAATAAAACCAGGAATTTAAATACAAAGCTACCCCAGGACAAATAAATGTAATCCAAGCAGCGTACATTGGGTGACGAAAATGCTTGAATGGACCCCTTATACAAAGTTTGTCGTCTACCCACCAGCTACGCAACGTAGAAAAAGACCAAAAATGTAGCACCAAACCGAAGATAACCAGTACTATACCGAGAATTTTCATCAAACCCGCAGAATCCACAACAATTGAAAGCTCAATCATTGAATTTGCCCACACGAAAATAGCCAATAAGAAAATGCTGACAATCGCTCCGGTAGGGCCTATGCCAAATATTTTTTTGAGTGTATTTTGACCTGACACTTTTCTATATAAATCCATAGCAATTTGGTCACTTTTTTAGTGCCCTTACCAGTATGTATATGGACCTGTATTTCACCAATTTTGGGATGATATACAGAAAAAGCGTTGATTTGCTGAATACAGATACATGGAGACTATTACCACATTGCGTAATTACAGATAACATTATTCTGGACTGTAAAGTCAAGGATATCTTGGGAGAGATACCTTCCTAAAAACTTGAGAGATAGAAGCTTTAAATCTGAAAAATGAGCGACAGGAATGAATCAACGTATGACCCCCATGCGGTTTTCAAGTTCGAGAGGCTCGGTACCTCTTGATAAACATCTCAAAGAATAATTTTTCTGTAGAATCAACCTCGTCTGCGGATGACAGAGGAAACAGAACAGGTACTATGGCTATGTTTTGGCTATCAACTGATTGCTTATCATGTGACAGCACTCACACCGATGAACAGGGTTGTAACTTCAGAGAAGATATTATAAAATCTAAGGTTTAAGGATTGAAGGACTGGAGGGGGAAACCAAACCGTTCAACATCTGGTCTTCCCAACGATCGCTAACTCGCTTCAAACAGGCGACCGGCTGTTCGCCGTCACTTGCCGAAGCTTAAATCAAATGTCAAACAAAACATATTTGCGGGAACAGCTATACGTTTCAAGTGTTAGGTTCAGCAATAGGCTGACAGAAGCATACCAGCTTCCAAGTATTTTAAACCCAACGAACCCAACAAACGCAACGAATCCAATAAACCCAATGAACCCAAAAAACACAGTTATCCACATTTCCGTGAGAGATTTCGTGGAACGTTTTGTACGGGCCGGTGACCTCACGAGCGGTGTTTTTATCCCGGACCGGGCAACGGCGGCCATCGCTCTTCACCAGAGAATTCAGCAATCGCGTCCGGAGACCTATGAATCCGAGGTTGTCATTTCCCACATCTGTGAATCCGATCCCTGGGCAATCCATATTTCAGGCAGAATCGACGGCATCTTTCGGTATCCGGATCGTATGGTCCTTGAGGAAATAAAGACGACCATCCAAAGTCCAAAGGAACCTGTAGATGAGGACAATCCGCACCACTGGGCCCAGCTGAAGATTTATGCGTACATGATCAGCATGGAGCATGACCTCGAATCAGTTGATACCTGTCTGACCTATGCCCAGCTACATTCGAAGGCCACATGGGAGATTCAGCGCACGTTTAGCCGAAAAGATCTTCAAGAATTTGTTGCCCCATTGATATCGCGCCTGGTCCGGCGTACCGAGGATATCCGGCATCTTCAAAATCTGCGTGATCAGTCGATTGGTTCTCTCAAGTTTCCATTTGAGGAATGCCGGCGTGGGCAGCAGCGCATGATGGAAGAGGTCTACCAGGCCATTGTCGAGGGAGATCAGCTTCTCGTGCAGGCTCCCACAGGTATCGGCAAGACCCTGGCGGTGATTCTGCCCGCATTGAAAGCACTTTCCCAGGGGAAGATTGACCGGATGTTCTATCTGACGGCCCGCTCTACCGGTAAACAAGTGGCGGAGGAGGCATTTGGTATCCTCATGGACAAGGGGCTTCGCTTGAAGACGCTTACCCTGACGGCAAAAGAAAAAATCTGTTTCGATGTCGACGCCGAATGCAATCGGGATGAATGTGACTTCGCGAAAGGGTATCATGACCGTATTGATGAAGCCATCACCCGTGTCTTTGAAATTGATTTTCTCAGCAGAGATGTTATCGAAAAAACTGCCAGGCAATATATGGTGTGCCCGTTTGAACTGTCCCTGGAGCTGTCAGAGCTGGCGGATTGCATCATCTGTGATTACAACTACGTGTTTGATCCCCAGGCAAACCTGAGACGTTTTTTTTCCAGACCGCGTGAGGCATACCTGTTTCTCGTGGACGAAGCCCATAACCTGGTGGATCGATCCCGTGAGATGTTTTCGGCTGAAATCAGGAAGCAGGTATTTCTGGACGTCAGACGGCAGGTCAAGAAAGCGCTTCCCGATGTGTATAGCGCTCTGGACAAAGTAAACAAGCGCTTGCTTCGGTTCATGAAAGCAAGCCCGGATAAAGCGCAGGCGTTTGCAGAGACGGAACTGCCGGAGGACCTGTGGGTGGCGCTGAGCGATTTTGTCAAGGCATGTGAAAAATGGCTGATACTCAACAGGGATGCTTCTTTCCGTGATTCACTCCTCGAGCTTTACTTTGGTGTTACCCGTTTTCTGAAGGTTACGGAGCTGTTCGACGCATCCTATGCGGTCTGTTGTGAAAGGTTCGCAAAGGATTTCAGGGTCCGGCTTTTCTGTATCGATCCTTCGGCTTCACTAAGCGGGGTGCTGGAGAAAGGCCGGGCGACCATATTTTTTTCCGCAACGTTGACACCCACCGAATACTTCCAGAAAACGTTCGGGTGTGGAGAGGCTTCATCCGGCCTGGTTCTGGCATCCCCATTTCCCCGGGAAAATTTGTGTGTCATGGTTTCCGGTGTGTCGACGTTTTTCAGGAACCGTCGCAATACCAAAGAACTGGTGGCGGGTCATATCCAATCACTGGTCTCCCAAAGAATCGGGAACTACCTGATATTTTTTCCCTCCTACAGCTATATGACCATGGTGGTCAGATCTTTCGAAGCCCTTTTCCCGGAATTTGAGACCCTTGTTCAAACACCCCGTCTCACCGAGGTTGAACGGGAGGGTTTCCTGAAGAAGTTCAGCCGGGATAATTCATCGACGCTGGTGGGGTTTGCTGTCATGGGCGGGGTGTTCGGAGAAGGGATCGATCTGGTGGGGGATCGTCTGACGGGCGCGGCGGTGGTGGGGGTGGGGATGCCGCCGCCCAACCTGGAAAGGGAGCTCATCAATGCATATTTTACCGAGCAATACGATGCCGGATATGAATTTGCTTACATATTTCCGGGATTCAACAAGGTGCTTCAGGCTTCCGGCAGGGTGATCCGTTCTGAAACAGACCGTGGGGTGATTCTGCTCATCGATCGTCGTTTTGCATCCCGGAACTACCAGTCCATGTTTCCGGAGGATTGGAACCCTAACGATGTTCGCCATCCGGATGATATTACCCGGGTGCTGGGGGACTTTTGGGATTGATCGGTAAACGCTAAAGCTAATTTTAAGGAGGCCCCAGTTGGGCAAAACAGATCCTGTTTACATGAAACTGCAGAAGCATTTGAATTCGCAAGCAGTGGGTTTTCCAGCAACCAGATCTGGTGCTGAAATAAATATACTCAAGCATATTTTTACACCCAAAGAGGCTGAGATTGCCTTGGGCATAAACTACAAATTTGAACCCTTGCGCATGATTTATGAGCGCGTCAAAGATCGGGTGGATTCACCCGAAGCGTTGGAAAAGCATCTTGATGATATTCAGAAAAAGGGTGGAATTGAATTCAAAATAAAAGAGGGTAACAAGCACTATTGCACGGCACCTCTGGTTGTGGGGATGTATGAATTTCAACTGGAGCGATTAACGCCTGAATTCATAAAAGATTTTAAGACATATGTTTCCAGTATTAATTTTGGTGTCGAATTTTTGAGTACAGAACTCCCCCAAATGCGTACCATACCCGTCGCAGAAAGCATTCTCCCCCAGCACAATGTCAGTACCTTTGATGAAGTAACGACCTTGCTGGAGCAGGCAGAAGAACCTTTCGTCATCATAGAATGTATTTGCCGTAAAAAGAAATCGTTGGAGGGCGGAGCGTGTAATGTTACGGATCGCGATGAAACCTGCCTCGCGATCGGTGGTATGGCCGAGATGCTTCAGGCCGGCAATGTCGGTAGAACCATCAGCAGGGAGGACGCGCTGTCGATTATAAAACAGAATCAAAGCGAAGGATTGGTTCTTCAACCGTCAAATACACAGAAAGCTGAGTTTATCTGTTCATGTTGTGGATGCTGCTGCGGGATGTTGAGCATCCACAAAAGTCTCCCCAAGCCTTTGGACTTCTGGGCTTCAAATTTTAAAGCTATTGTGGAGACAGCCGCATGCATAGGGTGTGGAAGTTGTGAAGACGTTTGCCAGGTGGGCGCCGTGAATGTGTCTGAAAAGGAGGTCTGCGCAGTAGTCAACCCGGACCGTTGTCTTGGGTGCGGGGTTTGCATCTCTAACTGCCCGACAGAAGCCCTATCCCTTTTGAAAAAGACCAGCGAAGTAATACCGCCCCAAACACGTGAAGAGCTTTACGACATCATCATGGACAAGAAAAAAGGCAGGTTTGGGAAAGCACTGTTGACAGGAAAGCTTATCGTCGATGTTGTGCGAACAGGTCAGACTAAAACCTATCTCAAAAAAATCTAAGCTCCTCTGGCGGTGTTGCAAAACAGCTCAAAATACTCACATACTACGTGTATGCTCCGCTTTTTCGTTGTCCCGCGCCTTGCCAGAAGCACTAATCTGTATTTTGAGATAGTTTGTAGTATAGGATGATTTCATAAAGATGAACATCCAACATCGAACATCGAATGAAAACGAATAAGGTATCCGTTAACAATTAAGGAGGTGGCAATGAAATTTTTAAGAGTGAACATGACGACGACAGCTATTACGGTTGAGGATGTACCCCGGGAATACAAGGGCTTGGGAGGCAGAGGTCTGACGTCCACCATGATCAACAATGACGTGTTGCCCTCCTGTGACCCGCTGGGACCGGACAACAAACTTATATTTGCTCCTGGTCTTCTAACCGGAACAAAATTAGTGAATACCAGCCGGTTGTCCATTGGAGCCAAAAGCCCGCTGACCAAAGGAATAAAAGAGAGCAATGCCGGGGGAACGGTGGGAGCTTCCCTGGGAAACCTGGGGATTACCGCAATCATTGTCGAAGGTCAGGCCCGGGAGGGTGAGTACTATCTTTTGACCATTGACGCAAAAGGGGCTGTTGCACTGGAATCCGCCCATGACTATATAGGAATGCGAACCTATGCGCTGGTGGAAAAACTACTTCATGTTTATGATGAGAAAAGCAGTGTGTTGTGTATTGGGCCTGCCGGAGAATTTAGAATGGCATCTGCCTCGATTCAGAGCTCGGATGCCGATGGCCGACCATGCAGGGCCGCGGGGCGTGGTGGTCTGGGAGCGGTCATGGGAGCCAAAGGTTTGAAAGCGATTGTCGTGAGCTCTTCTGGTAAGGATGCCGACGCTTTGGCAGATGCGGATGCATTTAAGACAGCCGCCAAGGCATTTGCAACGGCGGTACAGGCGGATCCCTTTGCCAGCCAGATACTGCCGGCCATGGGCACGGCGGCACTCACATCGATGGTGAATGGCATGGGCGCTTTTCCCAGCCGAAATGCAACCCAAGGCGTTATGGAGAATCATGAGCATATCGGCGGCGAAAAAATGGTGGCACTGATCAATGAAAGGGGCGGCAAAGTCGGTCACAGGGGCTGTTCCCAGTGTATTATTCGCTGTTCCAATGAATTTGTAGACCAGGAGGGGCAGTATGTCACCGGTTCCCTGGAATATGAAACCATCTGGGCTATGGGGGGTATGACCGACATCGATGATCTGGATACCATCGCCAGACTCGATTTTTTAGCCGATGATATCGGTCTGGACACCATGAATACCGGCGTGGCCATAGGTGTGGCCATGGACGCCGGTTATAAGGACTTTGGCGATAGTCGGGCGGCCATTGAAATGATGGAAGAAATTGCCCAGGGCACGGCGTTGGGAAAAATACTCGGAGATGGACCCGAAGCCGTCGGAAAACACTTTAATCATCATCGGGTGCCGGTAGTGAAGGGCCAGAGTATTGCGGCATACGACCCCAGAGGCATGCAAGGTAATGGTGTAACCTATGCAACCTCACCCATGGGGGCGGATCATACAGCCGGAAACTTGATCGGCAGTTATTTGACCGGCGTACTCAACCCCCTTGAGGCGGAGGGTCAAGTGGAGGCCTCCCGCAAGAGCCAGATATTTATGGCTTACCTGGACTGCACCGGACTTTGCCTTTTTGCTGCCGGCGCAATGGCAAACCCCGAGGGCGCAGAGGCATTGGTGAAAATGATTAATATCAAGTGTGGTACGCAGTTAGGAGCCGATGAAGTTGTCGGTATGGGTGTCCGAACATTGACGGCCGAGCGGGAGTTCAATGCCAAAGCCGGTTTATCCAAAGAAGACGATCGATTGGCCAGGTTTTTCTACGAGGAGCCGTTGCCACCCCACAACAAAGTATTTCTCATAAGTGATGAAGATTTGGACAGTGTTCATGGTATGAATTAAGATCGGATTATCCCCCCGTAGCTTGTTGCGAAGTTCTTCAATCAAAAAGAGGGAGTCGAGGGTTTCAGGGGGTCAGGATTCGAGTGATCTGTTAAAGTTATCAGATTGATAGCCGAATACCGTTCCGAAACCGCTCTGGCAAATAACGTCAAACAGCCGTTCGAACTTGCGAGCAAGCGATCATAAGGAACACCAGCGCCAAAAATTTAAGATATGATTGGATAGCGAATAGTGCTTGATGGCTATAAATCCAATCCAACCTTCTGGTTTTCCTAACGATCGCTAACTCGCTTCAAACAGGCGACCGGCTGTTTGCCGTCACCCGCCGGAGCTTTAATCAAAAGTCACACGGAGCATATTTATGGCAACAGATATAATAAATATGGAAATAAAGATGCCATTAAGGCTTGGCCCTGTCGACTATTCATTAAAGGGCATTCTCAACTTGTAAACACCGTCTTTTAACTAAGCCTCCATAGGCAGTCCACCTTTCTCGAAGACCTTCAGCATGCCCTTGTTCTCCTGCAGCGCTTCAGCTGTAAACCCCATTAGCCCTCGCTCCTTGGCCAGGCGGGTCAGCAAGTCGAAAAGATACTGTGCGATGCCCATGCCTTGATACTTTTCGTCCACAAAGAAGGCCAGGTCACCAAAGCTGTCTTCTTCATCTCTTCCATATCTTGCTTCAGCGATGATTATTTCCTGCCCGGGTTCATTGATCAGGGCTACTACAGACATTTCATTGTGGTAGTCGACATTGACGTTTGTCTGCATTTTATTATGCGGAATGGTTGAAACTGGTAAAAAAAATCGACGATATATGGATTGCTT
>JASJGV010000023.1:0-4946 GCA_033791325.1 Desulfobacterales bacterium
ATGTACCTTTGCGGGCGCTGGCAGGAAAAATATGGCCCCGCAAAGCTGGCCGCCTTGGGAGCCGTCCTGTGCGGCAGCAGTGTTATTTGGCTGGGCCGGGCTGAGAATATGACAGCTGTCAACGCCTGAGCGTTTTTAGTCGGCGTCTCATCGGCCTTTATCTATGTGCCGGCGCTGACGGTGGTACAGCGCTGGTATCCCGAAAGACGCGGGCTGGTTTCCGGGTTTTTCAATATGGCCTTTGGGTTGTCGGCGGCGATCATGGCGCCAGTTTTTTCCACTCTCTTATTGGAATGGGGCTACCGGACCTTGACCCTAACGGCCGGCTGTACAGCTCTTTTCATCGGTCTGGCTGCCTCTGTTCTTATCCAGTTTCCCAAAGCTGTCTCTTTGACGCCAACATCTGCCACCGCCATAACGCCCACCAGTCGCTCGGTAGGTAATGCGCTGAGAAGTCTGGAATTCTGGTGTCTCTGGCTCACATGGGCGTTCGCCGGTGCTGCCGGAGCCAGCATGCTGGTATTGGCCACCGGATTCGGCCTGGCCCGCGGCCTGAGTCTTGCACAAGCCGTCGTTCTGCTCACAGCGTTCAATCTGACCAATGGTTTCGGCAGGTTGATCAGTGGTTATTTTTCAGACAGGATAGGGCGATCCCGCACAATGGCCATAAGTTTTGTCGGCGCAGGCCTGGCCTATCTGATCATGCCCCAATTGGTGGGCCTGTGGCTGTGGGCCGCACTGGCAGCAATCATCGGGTTTGCTTTCGGAACCCTGTTTGCAGTCTCAGCCCCCCTGGCCGGCGACTGTTTCGGCATGGCGCACTTCGGGCCTATTTTCGGGTTGATTTTTACCGCCTACGGTTTTGTAGCCGGGCCCCTGGGTCCGTGGCTGAGTGGCTATATCCTGGATATCACCCAAGGTAACTACACTGTCGTCTTTTCCTACCTGGGTCTGATGTATCTGACTGCGGCCGGACTTATTCTGCTGGTGAAGCCCTGGCGGGAATGTAGAATGTAAGGTCGCCTGGCAGGTGATAGACCTTTTCTCACTTTCCATATATGGATCAGGTCAAATGCCATTGACTAATGCAAGCAAACCTTGCTTCAGGGACTATTGCTATCGTGTGAATACGCCATGGCCGGTATGGTATCAAAGCTTTCAGCTTCGGGTGTTTTCCAGTACATTTCCAGGGCTGCCTTTCCTTTTCTCTGAAAATACCGCACCAGGACGGCATATTGGCCCGGCTGCCTGATCTCGATCTTTGCCTCCGGTGTAAAACGGGCCGCATGAACGTCCGGATCGTCGAGAATCCTTTTGTTGTCCAGAAACACGCGGATGCCGTCGTTGCTGTTGGCCTTGATCAGATATACCCCGCTTTCCTTAAAGTTCAGGTAACCCTGCATCTGCACACAAATCTCCCGGCTTTTTCCACTGCCAAACACTTCACCATTCCCGAATTGGTGAGCAATCATCGGGATCGGTTCACCTTGATAACCATTTTTTGTCATCCATTTGCTGCTCGGCATCTCGTCAATATATCTGATTTTTTTAGAGTAATATAAAACAGAAAGTCCGGGAGATGTTTGTTTCTTCTCTGTTTGTAAAAATGCCGGCTGGGGCCAGGAGACCGATTCCAGGGTACCGGACTCTCCATCTATCCCCATTTTTTGTACACCACCACAGCCGGTCAGCGTGATGATTATCCAGAGTAGCACCAACATGACAGTGCATCTTAACATCGGATGCCCCATAGTCTTTACCTCCTTTAGCAGTTCGTTGTTAAATGACAGCTTTGGGTATCTGTTTTGATAAATAAAATTGAGGGAGGAGACAGGGGGACTCTCTTAAAAGATACATTTCCAGGTCTGATGATGGAATATGCGAGCAAACGGTTAAGGCTACCATTTTGCCATGCAAGGAAAGACCACACACGGTACTCAAAAATTATGCCCAGATGTTTAGATGAATAGGCAACACATCATAGATCTTTTGGATGTTATCTGTCAATTCTGATCACCGGGGGAACCCGTATCGTTCCCATCCCCCTCGACATGAAATTCAGGCATCTGACGTAGAGAGCCGCTGTTAAAAATGACGTGGCCTTCCTGGAAACCGGCCTTTCTCAGAAGTGCCTCTCTGCTTGATTTAAGAACCGAATAATCTTTCATACTTTCACACAGTATTCTATTTTTTGGGTCTGTATCATGCCATTGCAGATTGACTGAGTCCATATAATGCAAAAATCGTGCAAGACCAACATATAGTATAACAGCTACAAAGAAATAGAAAATATGGGGGGTCAATCTCCCAGGTCCTGTAATTAAAACCCAAATTACCTAACGACTGTGAGTTAAATGTAACAATCTCCATCAAACCTTGAGCAGGGAGTCCTCGCTTCCGAAATCATTACGGATATAGCCATCAGCATCCCAGTCATTTTCCCATCGATGGGCACCAAGATAATACTTAAACCGATACAAATTGTTTGCAGGCAACGTAACCGTAATCGAAAAGCTTCCATCCTTAAGCTGCTTCATGATAGTTGCCTTTTTACTCCAGTCATTAAAATTACCGCACAAAACGACCTTCCTGGCATCGACATCGGGTAGCACCTTAAATGTCACCCTGCAAAATTGGCCTGTTTTTGTGTAGTTCTTTTTAAGCATGACGCCTCCTTATAAATAATGAGTTTATAGAACGCATCCACATGCTTTCATCACAACTTTATTGAAGAACCTCGCAGCAAGCTGCGGGGAATGCACTCGCTGTTTCGGTTCAACCTCCTGCAATCATCGGTATTAAGTATATTTCAGCGTTGTCCGGAATAACAAACCTATCAAAGCTGGGCCGGGACACATACTTGCCGTTAACCCTGATCACGGCATATTGATGGGCATCGGCAATCTCCTGCAGTAACTGCGATACGGTCATGCCGCTTTGCCAGGGCACCTTCTCACCATCCAGCATAATCACACCGTAACCCCGTTTTCCTTGAGAATCTCCAGAACAGCTGGAAAATCGATGCCCAGACGCTTGACGGTTTCTACTGTCGGGATTCCATTCTGCGTCCACCCTCTCCTCGCATACACCGCGTCTTTTAATTGCTCATACTGTTCCTCCCGCAGTTTGCGTAAAACAGCCACCTTTTCCGTTGTCGATTTTCCTTCGATATCGACCCCATGCTTCTCTAATAGCTGGCCATCGTATCGTTCCTGACGGGATTCGTATTCCTCATCTGTCACCGGGCCTACTGCACGATATGGGAGGGTGTCCTGAGCTCGTGTCCCAAACCCCATTTTCAGGTTGAAGACCCGTTGGAAATTGTAAACTGCCTCGCTGATGGCGATGAGGTCTTCCGGGACAACCTTACGCCCGGTTACCGCACCAAAATACTGGGCATACCAGGTCATGTGTTTGATCACCTTGGCTGGTTCCTCGGTGTCCTTGTTATCTTCCGGAACAATGTCGTTCCAGGGAAGCTTGCACAGACCACAGAGGCCGAACCATGTACGGAACATGGGGAACCAGTGCAGTGCCTCTGCTTTCTGTTCGAACGTCGGCATGTAATTGTGCACCATGTCCAGAAAGATAAGCCAAGCTTCGTCATGCTGGGGTCCCTTGAGGGCCATGCCATAGCCACCCTGCTGAGCCAATGACTCCTTGGTCATGTACTCGGAAAACTCCAGACCCTTTGACTCCATGCCGATATCCTGCAGGATCTGCGCATCCGCACCAAATTCCGAGGCAAACAGTTTTTTCATCCGTCGAACGCCCTGGCCGAGCACCGTTCCAAACCCCTCACCCCTGGCCACCTGGTGGATCAACTCCAGGGCTGCGTCCCGGTTACCAAAACGAAGGTCCAGCCCGCCCGTATGGGTTTCGTTGATAAGACCCATTTCAAAACATTCCATGGCAAATGCCATGGTGGTTCCCACCGAGATGGTATCGAGACCGTAAGTATCGCAATAAAAGTTGATTTCCACAATGGTAAAAGGATCAAAGATTCCCAGGTTGGAGCCGCATCCGGCAATGGTTTCATACTCGGGTCCGTCCACAAAAACCTTGGTGCCCTTGTAAGGGCCTGTCAGAGGCACAAAGTCCTTTACGCCATGGGAGCAGGCCACGGTGCAACCCATCCAGCATCCATCAAATCCTGGATCAAAAAGATCTTTATAAACTTCCTTTCCAATCAAACCGGCCATCTTATGCTGCCCGAATTTGAAATTATGTGTCGGTAACAGATCGAAGTCGTTCATAATAGGAACCAGATGGGTCGTGCCGATTTTTGCCATCTCATTCTGTTTCGGGTCCAGCTCCACGATCTCTCTGGAATAACTTTTTGCAACGGTCTTCAATGTTTCCTTGTCGTCAGGGTTGTTGGCGTTCATGGAAACGGTATCCCACCGCACAACCACCGCCTTAATGTTCTTGTGAGCAAATACCGTGCCCAGCCCACCACGACCAGCCTGTTTATATCTGGCTCGTTTCCGCTTGGGGTCGTACCAGGTGACGTTCAGACAGCCCATCAGACTATTTTTGGCACCCGGGCCTGTGGAAACCACAGATATCCCCCTGGGTTTGTCATTCCCAAAATACCGGGTCAACACAGATGAGATCTCATAGGCATCTTCAGGTAGGTCTTCTGCCTCGAAAATGGTCACCTTTTCGCTGATACCGTCAATATAGATAACCACTTCCCGGGAAGCCAGGCCTTGTATCTCCACGGCATCAAAACCCGAAAACTTGAGATAGGGGCCAAAATACCCGCCCACGTTGGAATCGATCACGGATCCTGTCAGGGGTGACAGAGATGTTACAATGCTTTTGCCTGACCCTGGATAGGATGGGGTCCCGCCCATGGGACCCGAGGCCATGCAGATGGCGTTTTCCGGATCCGTCCACTGGGTTTTACCGGTGACGGCATGCCACAGCAGCCACAAATCAAA
>JASJGV010000024.1:0-4970 GCA_033791325.1 Desulfobacterales bacterium
ATCAGCAGCAATGCCTTGGCATAACGCCTTGCAATAGCCAGATTCTTCACTATGCCACCACCTTCTCTAAATAGTCGTCGACCAGTCTGTCCTGATCTTCGGATGAAATTTTAGCTTTGATTATTTCCTCGGCCTTGACAAGAGCCACTTGAAGTATTTCTTCCTGCAACTGACTTTTTGCCTGCTTGAATTCCTGTTCGATGTGCCGCTTGGCCTGCTCTTCAAGTTTCACGGCTGTGCTTTCCGCCTCCTTGATAATTCTTACCCTGGCCTCTTCCCCCTGCTTGACATATTCTGCTATGAGCCTCTCAGCCTCCCCTTCCAGTAGGGAAAGTTTTTTGTTGTACTCGGCGAGTTGAATTTCGGCTTCCTTTTTCTTGCTTTCAAGCGTTTCCAGTTCATCTTTTATTCCCTTGATACGTGCATTCAACGCCTGAGACAAGGGTTTTTTCAAAATAAAAAAGAGCGCAATTGCAAGGACAGAGAAATTCATGACACGGTACCAATCTGTAGCAACCCAACCCTTTGGCGCTGCCTCGTCCTGGCCGCCTTCTGCGGAAGCAAAAACAGCGCCGACATTGAAAACAAGCAGCACTGAAAAAATCAGCACGAAACGTGAAACGGTCACTATTTTATTCCGTCTCCGGTTTAAACCCGATTGTATCATTAAACAGCCCTCCCGAGGATTTTTTCACTGATGGTGCCTGCGAAATCTTCAACTTCTTTCATCAGCGTCTCCCTGGCACCATCTGCCTCCCTGACAATCTGTTCCCTTACTTTTGACAGCTCGACCTGGGCCTTTTCATTGATTTTTCCGATAAGTTCTTTTTCTTCATCCGAGGCAGCCTGCAGGAGTTCTTCTTTTTGCTTCAAGCCCTTGGCCCTGGCTTCCTTAACACCGGATGCGAATGCCTGGGCCTGTGCATCGGCCTCTGATTCGGCAGTTTCAATATCGGCTTCGAGACCGGAAAATTTTTCTTTTCTTTGAATAATAATATTACGAATGGGTTTATAGAGGATGAGATTGAGAATCCATATCAAGAATAAAAAATTGATGATCTGGATGATGACCGACCAATCAACATTAATCATGCAACAACCTCCAACGGTTAACAAATTTTATGGTTTTAATGGTCCGTAGCTCTCTCTGACCCGCGAATCTATATCATTCGACACATGAGATTGTCAAAGGTTTTTTGCTTTTTTTTAACGGTCTTTTTTTACCAT
Organism: Desulfobacterales bacterium; assembly: GCA_033791325.1. Taxonomy (GTDB): domain Bacteria; phylum Desulfobacterota; class Desulfobacteria; order Desulfobacterales; family B30-G6; genus B30-G6. The sequence continues at coordinate 1,228 of JASJGV010000024.1, forward strand.
GGCCGAATAGAAATATATTGTTATATTTCAATCAGTTTTACTCTTTTTAATCACCCGGCTTTCCATACTGCAGGTACCATTGAAGACCACGCCGGAATCGATGCTGATGATCGGTGCTTGCAGCTCACCCGAAATACGTGCGGGTGGATATGCCTCAATCCGATTCTTGGCCTGAACCTTACCGTTGACGCCCCCCTTGATTATGACGGTTTCAACCATAATGTCCGCTTCAACAGTTGCCCTTTCACCGATGATAACCGTTCCATCATCACTGACAACTTTCCCTGTTACCTTTCCATCCAGACGGATGGTCCCATTGAAGTTGATGGTACCATCGAAGATCGCGTCATGACCCAGAAATGTGGACACGGCATCTGTTTTTTTCTCTTTTTTCATCATTTTCTCCCATAAAGCTGTAAACCATAAGCGATAAGCGGCAAATTGCCTATAGCTTACACCTTACGGCTAAAATTATTTTTCGAACTGAAATCGCCGCATGCTGATATTCAGAAGAATTCCTGCGCAGATCATCATGGTTACGATGGATGATCCACCATAGCTGATAAACGGCAGCGTAACGCCCACCACAGGCATCAACCCCATGACCATTCCGATATTGATAAAGACCTGCCACATGATCAAAGTGGTAATACCTACAGCCAGGATAGTCCCGAAATTATCACGGCAATTGGTGGCAATGTTTAAACCCCACACAATGACAAACAGAAACATCAGCAACAGAACCGATGCACCTACAAACCCCCACTCTTCCGCAAGAACAGAAAATATGAAGTCCGTGTGCTGTTCCGGCAAAAACGACAATGCATTTTGGGTCCCTTGTAAAAAACCCCGGCCCGAAATATATCCGGATCCAATACCAATTTTCGATTGAATGATGTGATATCCAGCACCTAGCGGGTCTCTGTCCGGGTTCAGAAATGTCAGGATTCGTTGTTTCTGGTATCCTTTCAAGAAAGACCAGACCAGGGGCCCAGACAGCACACCAAAAGACATGACATAGATCAGGGTTCGCCTTTCTATTTTGACAAACAGCGTCATGGTAGCGGCGATGAGAAGTATGACCATGGCCGTTCCCAAATCAGGTTGCTTCACGATCAGGATGAAAGGGATCGCGGTCAGAACTATCGGAGTGATAAGTTCGCGAAACGAAAACCCTCTCTCGCTGGCATATTTGGAATAATAGCGTGCCAGAATGATAATAACTGCAACCTTGGCTATTTCTGAAGGCTGAACCGATATTGGTCCCAGCAAGAGCCATCGCTGGGACCCGCCGGTAACTTTTCCAAAGATCAAAACACTAACCAGGAGAAAAATGCACCCCCCATAAATAAAATCGGCCCATTTTTCCAGTGATTTATAGCTGAATAAAAAAAAGACAATCATCGCCACCAGGCCGGCACTATACCAGATGAGCTGTTTGGTAAAAAGAATTCGCTGGGCGATATCAGCACCTGCCGTCACGGCGCTGTATAGGGCAACCAACCCAAAAGCACCCAGGACAATGATCAGCAGCATCAGTCCCCAGTCAAAATACTGTACCAGACGTCTATCGAATCCCATAATTATTCATATTCCTATACGCCCATCAAAATTGTACACGTATACCACTGTCTGTCTTTAGCATTCCTTTCCCATCCCTCGAATTGGCGAGCAATTTCTGCTGCGCATCTTTTTCCAGATAGGCTTTGATGAGCTCCCTGGCGATTGGTGCAGCTGCAGTGGAGCCATGCTCACCGTGTTCAACGATAATGGAAACGGCTATTCGAGGCGCTTCAGACGGTGCATAGGCAACAAACCAGGCGTGGGGCTTGTGGTGATTGGCAATCTCAGTTTCTTTTTCTGTCTTACCGGGTTCGGGTTTCTTGCTGCTAACCACCTGTGCGGTACCGGTCTTGCCACTGATGGAATACTGTTTCAGTTTGATGCCACGCCCAGTCCCCTTCCTGGTATTGACAGCCTCCCACAGACCTCTCTTGACGATATCCATGGTTTCCGGGCTGATGGTCAGGCTTCCCGTAACCACGGGTTCGATGTTCTTAACCTCGATACCATCCGCCGTTTCCACGCGTCTGACGACCTGTGGTTGATAGAGGGTGCCGTTATTGGCGATGGCAGATGTCAATACCAGCATTTGCAACGGTGTTGTCAGGTTGAAACCCTGGCCGATGGATACATTCAGGGTCTCACCCCCTTGCCAGGATTCTCCAGTACGCTTTTTTTTCCATTCCGAAGTCGGAACCAAGCCATTGCCCTCATTGTCCAGGTTGATGCCGGTTCGGTGGCCCAGCCCGCCCATTCTGGCGTATGAGGCCAGCTTGTCAACACCGATCTCCTCGCCAACCTTATAAAAAAAGACATCGCAGGATTCGGCTATTGCCCGGACAACATTCACCTCCCCGTGCCCGCCTCTTTTCCAGCAGCGAAAAACACGATTGCCCAAGGCATAATAACCGGGACAGTAATGGGTGGCTTCCAGATCAATTGCGCCCTCCTCCAGCCCGGCCATTGCGGTTACAATCTTATAGGTGGACGCCGGAGGATATTCCGCCTGGATGACCCGGTTCGTCATGGGATAATCGGGATTTGAGATTAAGGCGTTCCATTCTTTGCGGGACATACCACTCACGAAAGCATTTTGATCAAACGTGGGACTGCTGGCCATAACCAGAAGATAACCGGTCATAGGGTCCATGGCGACCACCGCTCCAACCTGGTCCTGTAACAGTTCTTCCACTCTTTTCTGGAGTGAGTAATCCAATGACAAATACAGATTCCGTCCCGGTTCGGCGCTGACGGTTCTCAGCGCCTTTACGACCTGCCCTCTGACGTCGACCTCCACTTGCCGACCACCCCGTTTTCCCCTCAACAGGTCCTCATAGGCTTTTTCGGCCCCGAACCGTCCAATAAAATCCCCCCCCGTGCAACCTGCGAAAGCACCGCCCTGCAACTCCCCGGCATTGATCACTCCCAGGTAACCGATGAGGTGAGCAGCATGCTGTCCATTGATATAATGACGAACCGGGCGGATGTCCAGAGTCACGCCAGGCAGATCAAACTTGTGAACCTCGATAGAGGCCATGGCATCCCGCCCGATATCCTGTTTCAATATTATGGGTTTATATGATGACAGGCCATTGCGCTCCCTGACTATCTCCATCATGTCTTCTTCCGGGATATGTGTGTAACGCGCTAATTTCTTTAATGTCTGCTCAAGCGGTTTGGCATTCCTGGGAATAATGCGCAAATCAAATGAAGGGCGATTGTCCACCAGCAACTTGCCATCTGCATCGAAGATCAACCCCCGTGGCGCAACGATGCTTTCCAGCCGGATGCTGTTGTTTTCCGAAAGCTTCCGAAATTCCTCGCCTTTCATGACCTGGAGATAAAACAAACGCATGAAGAGGATCGAAAATGCCACTACCACGCACAAAATGGCGCCCAGGACCCGTTTGTTAAACCATTCGCTTGTTACCGTGTTCAGATATCGTTTCAAGAGAACCTCTTTAATGTATATGAAACTCTAAATTCTAATATCTAAATACGAAACAAACTCTAATATCGAATGTTCAAATGACCAAAACACCTTTGGGGCATGAGACCCTTATGTTCCGTTTTGATCATTTGAATTTAGGTCATTTGTTATTGTTTCGGATTTCGATATTCGTGCTTCAAATTTGTGACATCTCATCTGTATTCCGGCTCGAACGTCTTTAACCACTTTT
>JASJGV010000025.1:0-3980 GCA_033791325.1 Desulfobacterales bacterium
ACAATCACACGGAAAACATAGGTACCGCGGAACAGGACGTAGAGGCGGAACAAAAAATAACTGACAACAAGGATATCGAGGATATCCTGCCAGCGAATATTTGTAAAAAAAGATGCCAACATGCTCATAAGTCCCTAATCCGTAACACTGAATTTGACGATTCGCAGTATTTTCTTAGCCCGGTCCTTTATTTCCAGGCGCCAGGGCCCTTTGTCCGCCTCCCTGAGCTGAATACTACTGAATGTCGACCATTGGGGTGGCTGCAAGGAAAGACGCTTTGTCGTGATCAGTCTGTCGTTGCGATACCAGTTGTGATAAATCATCGTCTCCTGGGGAACATGGTCAAAGGATGTAAAACAGTAAATTTTACGATTTCCAAAGAGAATACAATGGCCCTGTTAACCGGCGCATAGTCCTTGATGCCCTCGCACATCACCACCTCGCCCAGGGACAGCCCGCTACCAACCAGGGTTGTGACACGGTTGGCATTTTCCTGGGCCATCAGCCCACCAGGCACGAGGGAGCCGATCCACAGGATCATGAACACCACTATCCATCGTTTAAACATCGATACGCTCCTCAAGATATGAATAAAAACCTTCCAAACAATTGTATATCAATTTTACGGATTCCGAGTAAATATCCGGACCGCCGCCCATGGGGTCCGGCAGGTCATAGGGTTTCCGGGAGTTATCGAAGCGACTCAATAGATGTGCCTTACCAGCACCGAAAAATCGCATCGTCCGGATGATTTTTAAATGGTACTGCTCCATGGCCAGAATCAGATCAGCCCCGGCGACCATGGGCCTGTTCAGCCCTCTAGCACGATGAGCGGAAATATCAATGCCATAGTGCTTCATTGCCTGTATGGCATTGACACTGGGCTGGTTTCCATGGAGTGCTTCTGTTCCTGCGGATGAAACCGTGACGATTTCCTTGAAGCTTCCCGGCATGAAATGCCGGAGCATTCCCTGGGCCATCGGACTTCGGCAGATATTTCCTGTACAGACCACCAGTATGTGAAAGTTTTCCACCGCTATTGTCCTTACGTTTTCTTTTGCTTGCCGTCAAGTATGCTTATTGACTTATCTTCAATATTATTTCATAATATTTTCTCAACAATGTCAACCGGCATGCCCATCAATACTTCCAGCATTCCCATATCCATTGAAGGAGTTCTTTATGGAAAACAACGAAAAAGTTCCCGTAAAAAATGAGATTATTCTTCAACTGATCAAACGGATTTTGGGAATGACGGATGGCGAAAGGCTGGATCTTCTGGAGCAACTGGGAATGGTTCCCGTAAAAGAACTGAGCCTGGGAGATAGAGATGACATCCGGCGAAAGTATGACCAGACCATTACTTTTTCGACTCAAAACCGCAAATATAGTGCTCTTTGCAAGGATATCAGCAATGGCGGCATCTTCGTAGAAACCTCTGAGATGTTCCGCTTAGGACAGTTGGTGACCCTCGACATCCCGTTCAGTCGTGGAGAAGAATCGATAAAAGTTCCGGCTGAAGTCGTGAGGGTGAACCCCGATGGGATCGGGTTGCGGTTTATGAAAAAAGAGGCACAGCTATAGAATCTCTCATGACCGCTCCCCACCCGACCCATGTCACACCCATTCCCATCAATGAAATAAATAATCGATGCTCACAGCTTCAGAAAAGCCTTCAAAAAAAAGGTATTGATGGCGCGCTGATCGTCCAACGGGTCGATCTCTTGTACTTTTCAGGAACAGCACAGAATGGCGCCCTGTATATTCCCTGCGATGGTGAACCTGTTCTGTTCATCAAACGCTATTTCCCCAGAGCACAAAAAGAATCCCCCTTGAATCAAATCGTCCCCATCGATTCCTTCCGGAATCTCCCCGGTCGCCTGTTGGATCATTACAGTGCCCTTCCCCGAACGCTGGGCCTCGAATTTGACGTCATGCCGGTTGCGGAGTTTCAATTTTTTCAAAAAAGTTTTCCCTCCCAAAAAATTGTGAATGCCTCACCGTCGATACTGGATGTGCGCAAAACAAAATCGCCCTGGGATATTAAACAGATGGAACGAACCGCTGAAATGTCATCCCTGACATTTGAATACATGTGCCGGGTACTGACCCCCGGTCTCTCTGAAATGGGGTTCGCCGGTCTGTTTGAAAACTTTGCCAGAAAACGGGGACATGCCGGCAAATTACGCGTCCGCAACTACCGCACCGAAGCTTATTCCTGGCATGTATTAAGCGGCAGGAGTGGTGGAATGACCGGGGTGCTGGATTCCCCTGCAAGTGGCGAAGGCAGTTCATATGCCTTCCCCTGTGGTGCGGGGAATAAAATAATCAGCACCGAAGAACCGATAATGGTCGATTTTGCATCGGTTTTGAATGGTTTTCACATGGACGAAACCCGAATGTTCTCCATCGGCCGGATGCCGGACAAAGCCCTGCAGGCCACCCGGGCCTCCATCGCAATCCACCAGGAACTGCTGGACACAATCAAGCCCGGATTGTGTGTCCACGACATTTTCTCACGTGCCCTCGATATCGCCAGGTCATTAGGCTATAAGAAAAACTATCTCGGTATTCCCGGGCACCAGGTTTCCTTCATCGGGCACGGCATCGGTTATGAACTCATCGAACCGCCCATCATTGCCCAGGGCAAAGAAGACATCCTGCTGCCCGGTATGACCTTTGCCCTGGAGCCAAAATTTGTTTTTGCAGATAATTTTTCAGCAGGCATTGAATCTGTTTTTCTGGTTACAGACACCGGGGCCCGACTTATCAGCAAGACACCGGTGGAGGTGTTTATTTGTTAATAGCATTAAGCAATAAGCTATAAGCTGCTTAAGGCTTACGGCTTAATGCTTATCGCTTATTTCGGTGTCGGCTGCACCCATCTATTTTTATTTCCGTCATAAAACCATTTGTCCGGAAAACCACTGCGCTTCAGAAAACTCGGTTCCTCCGCCCACGCCATCAAGTCCTCATATGCCTGATAAATTTTACGGAAAGCGCCCTCGTCACCGCCCATATCGGGGTGAACGATTCTGGCCTGACGCCGGTAGGCGGACTTGATAACCTGTTTGAGTTTTTTGGAATGGAGAGCCTCTCTATCAAGCTTCAGATACACCAGAGACTTTTCGCTTCCCTTGACTGCAGGAATTCTCACCACCTCCGGATGGATCGATTCGGCCGGGGGATTCTGCGGGGCGGCCTGACTCAGCACATGCCGGGAGGCAAGATACCCCCGATTGGTCCGTTTCATCTCCCCCCACCAGGCCTTCCCCAAAATATTGCACAGCTCCGAAAAGTCCTCTGCTGGTCTCCTGTTCCAGGACCTCGCAAAAAGAAAACTGTATATCTTTCCTGAACCGAGTGGGAGAACATCCATGACCAGCAACTCCTCGGTGAAATAAAATGTTGCATATCGTGTGTTGAGGGCTTTCAAAAGACCGGTTCGGACGTTCAGTTGATGTCGCAGTTTTTTTCTACATGCCACAGAGCAGTATTTTCGGGTTCCCATGTTTTCAGTGGAACCACATGACAGACATCTGTTCACGTCAACACCCGGGAGCTTATTGCGTTGTGTTTGTAAAGGGTTGCCCATAATTTTTTTCCCATTTGCTACGACACCGTTTGTCGAGCACAGGAAGATTTCCACCATGCACGACCGTAAAAAGCTTTATTTTAAAAAAATAAATTGAAAAATGATACCATTTTATTTATATTCATAAGCAATTGTATGAATTGATCCAATATTTGGGAGATTCCTCATATGAAAATTATTGAAACAAGTGCATTTTATACTTTCTATGCAAATGCCGACGATACCGTGAAAATCACATGTCCGGAATGCAACAGTTCAAAAAGTTTCGATACAAATGAATACAAATCATCCAACCGGGGCATCAAAGCAAAATGTGCCTGTGGCAAAATCTTTCGCTGCATCATCGAATTCAGGAAATATTATCGCAAGACCGTCGATTTTGCCG
>JASJGV010000026.1:0-4503 GCA_033791325.1 Desulfobacterales bacterium
AATCTTTACCCCATCTGCTATGAAAATTGGACTTTTACTGAACCTCTATCGGGTGTAATTATTATTAGAAACAATACATTGAGTAACCTGAACTTTCTCTCAACCCATTCCTTCTCCTGAAATAATTTGAGGTGTTAAATATGAAGGGGCAAAAGAAAACAAGCAAGCGATTTGACAAGGATGAAACATACCCTGTCAAGATAAAATCTTTTACGTTGGCATTGGGTATAACATGGTCGCTTATTGTGATCATTTCTTTCTTGTGGAATGGGAATCAAACAAAAAACAGTATACTTGAAATCGCACGATCCAAGGCAAGGGTTGCTTATGAAAAAGATGTAATCTATCGTCGTTGGAATGCTGCATACGGCGGTGTATATGTACCTGTCAGCGAAAAATCGCCTCCTAATCCATACCTTAAGGTGTCGGATCGTGATGTCATAACCAATTCCGGCGCAAAATTGACGAAGATGAACCCGGCCTATATGACCCGGCAGGTACATGAACTGGCAAAGGATGAACATGGAATCCAAGGCCACATCACCAGCCTGGATCCAATCCGCCCAGAAAATGCTCCAGACTCATGGGAATTTAAAGCGCTCAGAGCCTTCGAGCAAGGAGAAGGGGAAGTCTCATCAGTAGAAAATATTGGAGGGATAGATTATCTGCGCCTGATGCGCCCATTAATAACAGAGAGAGGCTGTCTGAAGTGTCATGCTGAACAAGGCTATAAGCAGGGAGATATCCGTGGTGGGATTAGCGTTTCTCTCCCCATGAAACCTCTATTGGCTATTGAACAATCACAACATGTAACATTGGCGCTGGGGCATGGTTTTTTATGGCTCTTTGGGGTGATAGGGCTTGCCTTAGGGTCTAATCGCTTGTCGCAACAAATAGAGAATCGAGCCCATGCTGAGAAAGCACTACATGAATCTGAAGAAAAGTTTCGCAAGATTATTGAGTCTTCACCTATGGGGGTACATCTGTATAGAATGGAACCCGATAGGCAACTAATATTTATCGGTGCTAATCCATCTGCGGACACTATTCTTGAGATAGAGCACAAGCAACTAATTGGGAAAACCATTGAGGAGGCATTTCCGCCTTTTGTAAATACAGAGATTCCGGAACAATATCGCAGTATATGCACTGATGGCATACCCTGGCATAAAGAACAGGTCAATTACGAAGGTAGTCAAACAAAAGGGGCTTATGAGGTTCATGCCTTCCAAACCGCCCCCGGGATGATGGCCACCTTTTTCCTCGATATCACTAAGCGCGAGCGGGCGGAGGAAGCTTTACGGGAGAGTGAGGAGAAATATCGCCATTTATTTGAAACCGCAATGGTCGGGATCTATCAAACGCGGATTGAAGATGGAAAATTTCTTGTGGCCAATCAGGCATTGGCGAAGATGCTGGGTTACGACTCTGTTGACAGGCTTGTTGAAGAATACATCACGTCGACACACTATAGCGACCCGGAGATCCGTAAAGAACTACTCAATCAACTTCAATCGCATGGAAGGGTTGATGGTTTTGAGATCGAAATGATGCGTATGGACGGTTCCACAGCCCATATTGTATTGAGCGCGATTGCTTACCTCGATCAAGGCTATATGGAAGGGGTTATCGTTGACATCACTGAGCGCAAACGGGCAGAGGCGGCACTACGAGAGAGTGAACAAAAATTTCGGGCGTTAGTCGAGCAATCCCCGCTTGGAATATCCCTGATCGGAAATGATGGTCGCTACAAGTATGTAAATCCTCGCTTCCAGGAGATGTTTGGCTACACGATCCATGATTGTTCAACAGGAAAGGAATGGTTTAAGATAGCCTATCCTGATGAGGCCTACCGTCAAAAGGTGCTGGAAGCATGGATTGAAGAGCTGCAGCAAACCGAAGCCGGGAAAGTGCGACCGCACGTGTACGTAGTCACCTGTAAGGACGGATCACGCAAAGAGATCCATTTCAGACCGGTTACAATGGAAAATCAGGACCAGTTCATAGTTTATGAGGACGTTACCGAGAGATCGAAAATGGAACACCAGCTTCAGCAGACCCAGAGATTTGAAGCCATCGGAACACTGGCCGGCGGTATTGCCCACGATTTCAATAATCTTTTGATGGGAATCCAGGGCCGGGCATCACTCATGTCGGCAGATCTTGAGCACACCCATCCTCATTTTGAACATACCAACGCCATTGAGGACTACATCAGAAGTGCCACGGATTTGACCAGGCAGCTTTTAGGGCTTGCCCGCGGTGGAAAATATGAAGTAAAGCCCATCGATACAAATGAATTAGTGCGTAACAGTTCGGATATGTTTGGTCGGACAAAGAAAGAAATCCGGATCCACACCAACTTCTACGACCCGCCACCTGTGATTGCTGTTGACCGAAATCAAATAGAACAGGTCCTGCTGAATCTATATATCAACGCTTGGCAGGCCATGCCCGGGGGTGGTGACCTTTATTTGGAAACTCAAATTGCCACTCTTGACCGTGCATACTGTGAGCCATATCAGGCTACACCGGGTCACTATGCAAAGATTTCGGTGACGGACACAGGTGTTGGCATGGACTCAGTTACAAAGCAGCGAATATTTGACCCCTTTTTCACGACCAAGACAAAAGGCCGTGGGACAGGGTTGGGATTGGCTTCGGCATATGGAATCATCAAGAACCACGCGGGTATTATCATAGTAGACAGTGAAATCGGCCGCGGAACCAAATTCAACATCTATTTGCCTTTGTCGGAAAAAGAAGCCTCCAAGAAAGTTCCCATTGAAGAAAGGCTGATCAGAGGATCGGAAACTGTTCTTCTCATTGACGATGAAGAGATGATTCTTGAGGTTGAGCAGGCGATGCTGGAAAAATTGGGTTACCACGTTTTTGCCACAACCAGTGGAGAAAAAGCATTAGAGCTGGTCAAACGAAAAGGCAAGGATATTGATATGGTAATTCTTGACCTGATCATGCCGGGCATGGACGGTAGTAGAGTCTTTGACGGCATTAGAAAAATTTTACCACAAATGCCAGTGATGCTTTCAAGTGGCTATGCAATAAACGGGCAGGCCGATGATATAATGCAAAGGGGATGCAATGGTTTCATTCAGAAACCCTTCAATATTTCAGAACTCTCCAAAAAAATTAGACAAATTATAGATGAAGCGAAATTTAAAGATTAGGAAATTGTTTTAATTCATTTTCGTCATTTCCACTGGGATGCACAAGCCAGCATAGCTAAAATTAACACCACAATATATTGCAGACTTTCGATTAAGACTAAATGCTGTTATATCTGCTATGATTACCTCCATATCACAGGGCTAAAAACCTTGTGATATCTTCCCCAAAGTTGTGATATTGTGAACCAGAGAAGTGCCTTGCATTTGAATTCTGTCAATTCAAGTATAGGCTAGGACAACTGAAAACTTAGAATGGATAGAATCGATTTCTCGGAATTCTTCATGGATGCCTGTTACTCAGTCGTTCCGGCTGCCTCTTGATCACCAAATTCATTATCCAACTTATAGATATAAACCAGAACTTCGGCCATAACCCGATAGAGTTCTTCAGGAATATCGGTGTCGATTTCCAGGGCTTCCAGGAGGTTCACCAGGTTACGGTCTTCGCGGACCGGGATATCGAATGACCGGGCGACTTCCAGGATTCTCTCCGCGATAAGTCCCCGGCCTGCGGCTACCAGGTGCGGCGCCTGGTCTTTTTCGGGGTCGTAGGATATTGCGGTGGCTTTTTTCTGTTTGTCCATACTATGCCTTTAGATTTACCAGCCGGTTTCCGGACAATTCCAGATCTTCGTATTCGAAGGCGGCTATTGTTTTTGCATCAACGGTCGCAGTGAGGTTGACAGTTTCAAAATGGCCATCAAGCAGATCACCAAGTCGTTTAAGGTGATCACCAATATGGAGGCGCGCGGGTTCGGTTTCAGTGCTGAATTTAATTTCGAGGTTTTTCTGATGGGCAAAAATATCGGCTCTGATCGGACCCATGCGCTCCATGGACAGCAACAGGGATATCCTGAAGCCGGTCTCGGTGGCTGCGCGTTTTTTCAAGGGATAGAACACTTTCAAGCGGGCGGCTTTTTGCCCTTCTTCCATGGGTAGTGAGAAGGCGATGACCTGCATCGGATCAGCACTGCGGGCCCTTTCAGGTCCGGGGCGATCGCCAGGGTCGGATTCTGCGGTCGATCGACCGATCAGGGACTTCAATGTGTCCAGAGCATCTTTCAGTTCGGTCCGCTGCTGCCCGATAAATTCGCGCAGCGCCATCACTTCCGGTTGCAGGCGTTCAGCGCGGGAGCCGGACTTAAATCCGGATGCCGGCACAGTTTTAGAAGACCGGTCGCCGGCTGTCATTGCCGTAAGCGCTCGATTGACCACTTCGTCGGTCGGCAGCTGGTACCGCCCGATCAGGGAGCTGAGGGCCCGGGCGGTTTGGGCTATCTTCTTTCCGTCCGGGTGACCGGTGCTGCCTGACAAT